>JAJFMT010000008.1 GCA_020696855.1 Pseudobdellovibrio sp. | reverse complement strand
GGCCGCGGGCTTAGCACCAGTTGCGGCTTTTCAGCAGGTACGGCAGCCGAAGTGGATGAGCCGTAGTTTGTTCCTGAACTGACAGTAGCGGCGGGAGCCGAAGTGTTGGTGGCAGCAGGCGAGTTAGCCATTTTCACAGGTGCCGGCGTAATAACAATAATTTGCTGGCGCGGCTGTACTTTAACAAGACTCGTTGGAATCGTGTCACGTAAAGGCACTGGGTTATAAATTTTCGGGTAAGCATTCAGGTCAACCGCAAAACTCATCTGCGCCTGTGCCGTCGAAGCTGCTACTGAAAATATTAATGTCAATCCTAACAGAGTTTTGCTTTCAACCATAAAAGCTCCTATTTAAAAAATGTAAATCCCACACTGATCGTTGTATCGTTCACTGATTTACTGCCGGATCCGCGGCTGGATTCAGGTGCACCGATACCGATTTCGTATTGTTTTGTATCCTGCTGATAGTAAGTATTTTTAATATCAAGACGGAAGGCCATGTTCTGATTAATGAAAAGCTGTTGCATAACGCCGATTTCAAAGTGAGTTGAACTTTTCATTTCGTTTGAACCGGTTTTGTTACCAACGCCGTCTTTATCCACCTTTTGGATTTCGTAATCGCTCATACCTAAACCGGCAGTAACACCCATATCGAAGTACATAATGGATTTATTCATCAGTGACATCTTCGCGTAAAACGGGGAGTATACGACCGAAATTGTTTTCGATGCCTTAATCAGATTGTAATCGGGTTTAGCTCCGCCGAACTGCTGTTCGTATGCCGTTACCGTGTCATTTTGGCTGGAATCGTAATTGTAAAAACTGAATTCAACACCCAGTTCTTCTGTAAAATAGTAACCACCCATTAAACCCACGGCGCGTGACTTCGCGAAAGGGTCATTAATCAACGGGCCGTAAACCAAAGATCCGTAAAAGCGGTTCATTTTGCTGAAAGTACGGTTCTGGATCACGCCGTACTCGTCGTCTTTGGCTGTCCAGTATTTGTCTTCAAGTTTTTTGATATCCACACTGTCTTGTGCGTTCGCGTAAGCGCCAATTAAGTTCAGCGCAATTGTCATGGCGATCGCTGCGCCATTCAGTTTCAGAATTCCATTTCTGTTCAACTTTTTCATTTCTTTTATCTCCGTATAATCTAGTTAGTGGATTTAAATAAAAACGGGTACGTCACAAGTACTTTTGTTCCGCCCTTTGGTTCCGGAAACTTCCATTTTGAAATTTTGTTCAAAATACAATTTTCAACGGAGCTGCTTTTTAATGTAGTATCGTTAATCGTTTGAGTTTCGACAAAACCGGTGCCTGCAATCGTGAAGCGCACTGCGATTTTACCGAAAAGGTCAGGGCTTGCCGAAAGCTGACGCTCATAGCAATAAAGAATCTGACCTAATTGTGTACGGATGTATTGCGCGATCACTTCGCGGTCTAGCCCGCCTACGATTTCAGATTCTTCTTCAATTAAGCCTACGCCGCCACTGCCGGTTTTACCCTGACCGAGACCGCCACCCAATCCTTTAGTTCCGTTACCGCCGCCAACGCCGGCAGTTCCGATGCCTCCGCCTTTGCCAACGCTTTCTCCGTTCCAGTTACGGCCCGAAGATTCAATTTTCCCAACAGCTGCGAGAGCACGGCCGGAAGGGCCTTCGCCGGCTTTAATACCTTTGGTAGCAACTAAAACATTATTTGTGCGGGCTTCTGTCGCAGAAACCTTTCCAAGTAACTGAGAAATCCTTACACCGATGGCTGACTTGATAGCTGCAGAAGCTTTTCCCCCGCCGGTAGAAGCCGGAGCCGACTGAGCCTGCGCCACAGGTTTAACAGCTTCGGTTTTTTTCTTTTTCATTGCCGGTGATTTAATAATCACGTTTGAAGAAATCTTTTGAACCGGCTGCACTTCCGGAGTTGTCGATTTCGGAGCAAAGAAAGATACACCGACAATTAGAATAGTCAGTCCCAGAACCGCTGCTAAGCCTTTTTTGCTTTTTTCATCCCAAACGTCTTCAGCTCTTGCTTTAGAAAGCTCTGTGTTATCCTGAACTGAAATTTTACGGGACTTGATAACGACTTCACCTTTTGTCACTTCTTGCCATTGATCTGAAGTTCCAAGAGGAATCTGTTCGTACTGCTGGCCATTATAATAGTTATAATTCGATCCAAGTTTTGCCAGTTCCGTTTCTAGTACCTGGCCTTTATAAGTGACCATCACCAAACTTCTGTGGTCAGTACCGGTTGAAGTTAAAGTGTGCAGCTGTTCGTGAATGAAAGCTTCGCGAGTATGAACTTCGAAGCTCAATTTAGAGTTGGGTAGGGTAATGTTAAGTGAATTCTGCACCGGTTTGCAGGCCGGCTCATCTGAAATACCGAATGTGATGCAGTACCATTGGCTGTCGCGTAATTCGAAAACGGCGTGAAACGCCTCTGCCGTTTCATCAATTGATAAAAGATCAGCTTTGCGTGATGAACCGAAGCTCATTCGTGTTTTGTGCTGTGAAAGCTTCCACACTTTTGAGCGGCCGTCATGAGTCGTTTGTTTTAAAATTAATCCAATCATATTTATATTTCCGTATTTGAATTATTGATTAGTCGACGTATAAAAAGGTTTCGCGAAGCTTCTGATCGAAGTCTTCCTGCACTTTATAAAGTGGCTGGAACTTCAAGCCGCGTTTCTGAACTAAGTAAGCGCCGTCAGGATTACGAACAGTTCCTTTCAGACTCATCTCTGAAAAGTTTACTTCCTGTGTTTTACGGACGTTGACTGTTTTAGCCTGTAATAGTGTAGGAATCAGGACGGATAATACCAGAACCAAGATAGTCGTTAACGTTGGTGAAATCCATTTCATATATGTACTCCCTGTACAAAATATCCAACCAGTTCATTTTATTCTCCACCAACGTACGACGTAATCTGATTGTTTTTATTTTTATTTAAGTAATCTAATTTCTTCTGTAACCAGTTCTGCTGATCGGCAGTTTTTGCTTTTCCTAAAGCCCTCTTGTAGTAAAATCCTGTCTTTTCTTTGTTAAACAAATAACCTTCGTAGATCTTTGCAAAAACTAAATCAAGTTCAACGCGCTCCGGATTTTTCGAGTAAGATGATTCCGCAACTTTTAATGCGTTTTCAGTTTCACCGATCTGGAGTTTCGATTCCGCGAAAATTAAGTCCACTCCATAATTATAAAGCTGATCAAAACTAAATCTAGAAAATTCCGAGTTTGCTTTTTTATAATCTCTGTCTGAGAAGGCTTTCAGTGCAACCATCAAACGGCTTTCCGTATGATCTTCGAGAGTGTTCAAAGCTTTTTCGAAATATTTAAAAGCACTGTTAAAACCTTCGACACTATATAGAACTTTGGCTTTTTGATAATTGGCAGCTGCCAGCTCCGGTTTTGACTCGGAAGCCTTGTTCGCATACCACAGGGATTTTACCTGGTTCTGTTCAGCGTCGGCAATCAGGCTGAGGTAGTATAATCCCACCGTGCGTTTCTCCTGGTTGCGTGTCAGTTCAAGTGCTTTCTGTTCGGCTTTAGAGTAATTTTTCGCTTTCAGCAGAGAGTTGATTTCACTTTCAGATAACATCAGCGGGTTCAGTTTCTGGGCTGAAGGAAAGCTGATCTGCGGTTCAAAAAAGCTTTCAGCGCCGAGACTGTTCCAGTTAACAGTGGCCGTTGAAGTGCCGGTAACACTTGTTTGGCCCAGTTCATTGAGCTTCGCAACAGTTGACTTCAGTTTATCTGAAAACGGCTGAACGATTTTTGAAAGTTCGGCTTTAAGTGCCTGCTGGTCGGCGGGGGCTAATGAAGCCGGCATTGGCATGTTACCGATTGAATCAACGAAGTGTGTATAAAGTCTCACGATCCCGCGTAAGCCCTCAGCCTGAATTTTTTCGTCCTTCGCCATTTTAATAGCTGACGAGTAGGCCGTGAAGCTCTTATCAAGTTTTTCTGTCTTCATTGCGATGACCATCGCCATCTTATCTTCTCGTGATTTTACACTTTGAGAGGTGAATTCATTTTCTAATATGCGCGCCTGAATCAGACGGGCTTCTGCGCGTTCGTCTTCACTGACGGGACGGGCGTTAATTCTTAAGGACATGCTGAATGCGGTTTTAGCATCGCCTTTTTCAAGCACGGCTTTTGCCTGACGAATCAGAATCTGAGTCGCATAAGGTTCAATACCGCTATCAAGAATATTTTTTTCAATTTCGCGGAATTCCGCAGAGTTTGTCTCAGTAAAGGTTTTCAAGATTTTACCCATGATCTGGGGTTTATTATCCCGTGAGGTCATTTTCAGTAAATTCTGATAGCAACGGCGCGCTTCTATGTTCGAGGCCTGAATTTGCCAAAGGTCACACATGAGCTGCGTATGTTTTTCAGCATGAGCACTGTCTTTTTGTACCAGCATTTGCAGCGTTTTAAGGGCTGACGTTAAGTGACCTGCATCGATAAAAGCTTTAGCGGCTTCTTTTAATGCATCCACATTTTTTTTGTCAGTCGGATACTGATTAACGTAGTCAAGACTAAGTTCGGCACCGCGCACATCCAGTTTGTTGGCGTAGGCTACCGATACACTTTGCCAGTACGAATCCTGGCCCAGTTTTGTACTTTTGTGATCGTTCGAGAACGACATCAAAAGGTCGATTTGTTTTTCAGAAGGCAGGTCCTTACTGTTTTTCTGAACATCGGCATAATGGGCCTCTTCAGAGATCTTAGCCATGTTGGCTTTTCTGTCGCCTTTTTTTGTTTTTTCAGTGTAAGTATCTGCCAGTTTACGGATTTTAACGAAATCTTTTTTGATATTGTAAATATCAAGAGTCAGATCTTCGGCTTTCTCGCGAAGCGTTTCATTTTTGACATTTTTAAGTAAAGTATCAAAGTAGCTTAAAGCCAGATCATGCTGTGTCTGCGTGTAAGCGATAAATCCCAGTTTAAACACCACCTCTTCGAAGTGTTCGCCTTTAGGGAATTCGCTGATGTATCGTAAAGCCAGATTCTTCTGTTTCTCTGTCAGGTCAGCGTTTTCTTTCTTTTCAAGCTGCTTCTCGACAGAGAAAAGGGCGCCGTACAATGAGTCATGTTTAATCGCCTGCGTCGGTTGCTTCATTGTAGAAACCATCTCGTATTGTTCAGAGGCACGGTCAAATTTATTCTGCTGAAACAAAAGCTCTGCAAAAGCGTAACGTGAATTAAAGTCAGGTGCAGACGGGTTATCCTGTGACAGTAAATTTTCAAACGCTTTTTCTGTCAGGTTCGAGAACTCAGTATTGGTTTTATTTTTAAGCCAGATGTCCCACCATTTTTTAGAGATATCCAGGCTGACTTTTTTAAATTCGGTTTTACATTCTGCATTTTCGCTATCTTTACAGAACGAGCCCATATCGGCGAGTTTTTTGATAACTTTATCGCGCAGTTTTAAAGTTTCGAATGTTTCGACCAGCTTGCTGTAAAGTTTAGGGGTTTGGGCGTGTTTAGGGTAATCATCAATAAATTCATCTACGAAAATACTGATTTCTTTAAACCGTGAATGGGATTCGTACAGGTTAGCGAGATTAACAATAACTTCGCCCAGCTCTTCTTCGGTGGTGATTTTCTTGAAGAAGGCTAAAAGCTCGCCCGCGGGTTTTGTTTCGCCGGTGAATAACGTTAAGTCGCGCAATGCTTCTTTGCGAAGATTATATTTTTTGGCATCGCCGGCATCGGCGGGGTTCTGTTTTACAACCAGTAACAGCTGATTGATACCTGCATCGGTATTTTTTAAGTTATAATAGCACCACGCAGATTTATATAAGCCGTAAGGGAAGGCTTTTGAATCAGGAAAGTTTTCAATTTCTTTGAATTTATCAAGAGCCGCGTGAAAGTTTTGCTGAATATAATAAAGCTCGCCGACCTCAAGTAAGGCATCAGGCACAAGCTCTGACTTCGGAAACTGAGAGATCAGTTGAAGGTAATTCTTTTTAGCCACTTCAGCCAGATTCAGCTGTGAATTTGCCAAAGCGTTGTTAAAGTAGACGTAATCAAGGTCATGATACTTAGGGAATTTGGCTAAGATCTGATTGTAGATCTGCACTGCCTGGCGTAAGGCTTCTTTCGCCTTTTCAGCCCGAAGGCCTACAGCTTTTAATTTATTTTCGGATGTTTTATCCAAGTCAAAGTAGCGGCCGGATTTTGCACGGCGCATGTACAGCTCGGCCAGGCGGTAAAGAAGATCTGCTTCTTCACGCGTGCCGGTTTTCTTTTTAATAATGGTTTTAAGCGAGTCAATCGCCTTATTTTCGGTTTTGGTGATCATCACTTCAGACGCAAAAGACTTAGACTGATTTTGCTCTTCGTTCTCGTTCAAACGAATTTCTGAAAGCAGGCCTTTTACCTCTTGGGCAAAAGTGGGTACCGTAAAAAGCAAAGTTAACAGTAAAGTTTTTTGGGCAGCTGAGTGTTTCATTTTAGTTTCCTACCGTCGTAACCAGTTTTAGATTCGGAAACCCTGCCATTGAAGCGGTGTACATCACTTTTCTTAAGGCAGAGTAGGGAAGTTCTTGGTCGGCCTGTAATAGAATACGGCCTAATTTTACATCTTTTTTAGCCACCAGTTCGGCGTTGATTTTTTGTAATTCATCGAACAGTGGTTTAATGAAGTTAGAGTCAGAAGGGTCTAGGCTGCTTTTGTCGACTTCATTATTTGTAACGGCTGCAATTGTTTTTTGGTCGATCTTCAATTCAGACTGATTGATCGAAATTTTGATACCATCCACAGGGTTGCGGTCGCTGACTGAAGTTGGCAGTCTTAGCTTATCAACCGGGTCGATTTGCACCTCTGAAGCAGCAAAGTTCTGAAGTAAGAACACAAGAAGAATGGTGAACATATCTGTCATAGACGTAATGTTCAGCCCGAAGCTTTTATTTTTTTTAGTATCTATTTTAAATCGCGTCCTTGCCATTTTTTATTCCTTTTTATTCTCAAATTGCTTTGCAACCCTATCCACAAATTGCGAAGCAATCTTATCCATCAGTTACGTTACTGAACTGAACTTCCGGAAACATGAAATCTGTCTGAGTCGTTGTTCCTGTCTTTTCGTCCGTGACAGGAAATTGAATCTTGTTGTCATTTGATTTGCGAACCGTATCCATCATTTTCACGATTTCTTTGTATGGAACGTTTGCTGCCGGGTTAAATTCGATTTTGAAAACTTCAGGATTTTCCTGTTTTACTTGAATTAAAACTTCCTTTACGCCCGAAAAGTTAAAATCGGTTTTATTTACCATCGCAACGGAACGGACCGTTTCTTTGCCGTTCTTGTTGGTCGTAACCTTTACACCGGTTTCGCGGTCGATATCCAAAGTGACTACTGTGGGCTTTTCTTTTTTTTCTTCTTTAGCGATAGCCTGCTGAACCACCTGCGGCAGTTCGGTTTCAATAATCATCATCTGAACAAAGGCTGATGAAACCAGGAGTACCGGAACCAGCTTAACCATAACCGCTAAAAGCGGGGCCAGATCAAGTTCGAATTCGGAGTTATGGTCAATCTGTGGTTTAAAACGTCGTCGTGACATAAAAATCCTTTTTTAAATTTAACAGCTAAACGTTACTTCTATCCTAAGAAGACTTCGCAGTAATTGACGGTGGAACAGGGCCGTTGCCGGCGCGAACGCTGGCTGCAGCTTCCGGGAACACATGTTCTTTATTGAATCCGACAATGTGAGAGTTTGTTAAAAGCTCTGTCAGCTTAGAACACTTTTCCGTTAACTGCTCAAGTAATTCGTTCTGACGCGAAATCAGGAATGAGTAAACAACCATCGCCGGAATTGCCACCGCAAGACCTAAAGCTGTTGTATACATCGACACCGCGATACCGTGTGCAAGTAACGCCTGCTTCTGAGCCGGGTCAGCCTGGGCTACCGCCTGGAACGATAAGATAAGACCGTGGATCGTACCTAAGAGACCCAATAATGTAGCCACGTTCGCTAACATAGATAAGTAGTGTAGGCGTTTCGTATAAAGGGGCACTGTTTCAGCCATTGCGATATCCTGAGCCTGAAAGATCGTTTCGTCGTCGCGGTCTGACTTTTCAAGAATCTGTTTGAACGCTCTTGCCAGAGGCTTTTGTTCCATCTGCGCGCAAAGCACGATCGCCTCTTCATTTTTTTTGCCCATCACCATGTTGAAGATTTTTTTAGTGAACTCGTCGGTGTTCAATGCGTAGTGAAAGTAAAGTGTACGCACGCGCTCAACAACCAAAGCCGTACAGAAAAGTCCTGTAAGAATGATTGTCCAACCGACAAAGCCTGAATCCTGAATAAAAGTAAGAATCGAACCCATTGTTTTTTTCCTCCTGAAAAAAGTTTTTTCTTTTTTTAAAAAAAGTTAATTAAGCGGCCTCCAGCCACTGTTTGATCTGTTTGAGGCCGGTGTGCTGAACGTCTTCAAAACGAATCGCGTAATGCAATCCTGATTTAGAGTTCAAACGTTTCTTCGCAAAAAGCTTTCGGACGATTTTTGCTTCAACATTAAAAGAAAGATCGGGGCGGCCGGCAATCTGGACATGAAGTTTCAGCTGATCACCAACTTGCGCCAGTGGAGAGTTGATCATGCAAAGCGCGCCACTCTCTGAAATCGACATCATTTCTCCGTCAAAAAACCGGATTGTGTTGTGACCGATAAACGGAACCTTCTTTTCAATGCGCGAGCCTTTACGCTGCGTAAAGAAAGGCTGAAGTTCTTCATCTGATTTTAAGATCAATTGAAAACGGTCTTTACTGAACTCTTCCAGCTGATAAATCGGTGTCCAGTTTTCAAGATGCTCAGCCCAAACATAGTTGTAATCCATCAGCTCATTAGCCTGCAGCATCTGGATAACTTTTCCATACGCATAAGGCCCGTACTTCTGACTACCGATGAGGACATACCATTGTTTAGCGACGTTATTCATCTCATTACCTCTAGTTCATTGATGCCGGGTCAAAGTTAATTGTCACAACCGCGCCTGACTGAGGCGCGTAAGTTCCATGAATCGAAACTGAATTCGCAACTGAATCGAATGTCCAGCCGTTAGTTGAATCCTGCGGGACTAATACGCCATCAACCAGCACGCGAAGAGAAGATTCAATCGGCGTACGGCTTAAATGAAACGTCGCTACGATCTGGCTGGCGATGGTATTACTGATGTTGTTTAGCACCGCATCGAAGTTGCTGCACAAAGAATTTTTAGTTCCCAGAGTAGCGTCAGCCAGCTCCATGTAACGGGTTCCGACTTTGCGGCCAGAACCTAAAGAATTTCTGCAGGTTGTATCCAAGATTGAAATTGTAGAAACAGAAAAGTCTTCACCGGCCGTGCCTTGAGTAAAATTTTCGAGATAAGTTTTGTAGCTCGCAATCGTATGCAGCGTCGGCTGTGTGTAAGACTCATTCATGTTAATGTCATCATGAGAAAAATCTTCTTCATCTGAAACAATAACAATTGATAAGTAAGCGTCGGGTCTGTGAAAGCCAGTGTTTAAAGAGCTGTTCAATGCCGCTTTAAAGCTGGAAAACGCACGCTCGTCACCGCTACCGTTAATGCCGACATTAACGTTAGCTGCAAAAACATTTTCTAAATCCGGAGTGTCTTCTTCGATAACATAGATTTTAGGATTCGTTCCTGATTTGAAACGTGTTTGCTCAGCATTGCAAAGCGAGCAGCTGGTTGTGGCAAACTGATCGCCATAAAACGCGTCGCTTGTCGTAACTGCAATTTTGAAATCGTAACCTTTGTTTTTGAAAAAATTAATAAAAGAAGGAAAGTTAGCTGCAAGTGCGGCCTGTGACGAGCTCATTGAACCCGAGTTATCAACAACAAATAATACGTCCAGCTTGCGCGGTACGAATGTTGAAGCCTGTTCATATTGAGCCGACGAAGATAACATTGAAAAATTGCCTCCACCTTTATCGCAACTGCCGAGCATTAGCATAGATCCCACAATTGGTGCCACATGAGCTAATTTCATTTGATCCTCCTGATCGTTCTTAACTGTAAGCCGTAAACCTTCGTGTCTACGTAAGTACTTATCGTCCGCCACAGAGAGAAAAATAAGTGTCGTTGCTAAGAATGTACTTCAGTCTATAGAAATAAATTTTTGATGCGAGCGGGGCTGTAAGTGCTTATAAAAACTCTTAAATCCAATGATGTGTTTCAGAGTGGGACATGCTAAGGCGCTGAAACTACTTATTTTTTAAAAAAAATCAGAAAATTGAAAAAATTATTTTGCAAAAAACTTTGACGATTTTTTGAAATCTAATAAATGAAGATTAGTAAATTCCGTCGAGAGATTTGACAAAAAATCCGGACTAAATTTCTTTCACTTTTTTCCAGAGTAATTCTTTTTCGCTTGAGTCCAGAGAGATAAACTTCTCTAAGCCGCCGCAAAGCTCAAGCATACTTTCAAAACGCTGCGTAAAGCGGGTGTTAGCCGCGCGCAGAGAAGTTTCGGGTTCGACTTCCAGATGACGGGCTACTTGTGCAGCAGAGAATAAAACATCGCCCATCTCATGTTTAAGTTTCGCTTCGCGCTCGGGAGAACGGTCTTGCATGGCTTCTTCCAGCTCGGCAATTTCAGATTTCAGCTGGGCCAGAACCTGAGACGCTTCATTCCAGTCGAATTTATATTTTTTGGTCTTTTCGCCGATTTTTCCTGCGGATTGCAAGGCGGGAAGTTCCACGGGTACGCTGAACGTTTTCGGTTTTTGCGGCTTTCCCTTTTTTTCCTGCCGTTTGATTTCTTCCCAGTTTCTCAGAACCTCTTCAGAGCTGCCGACTTTGGTGTCTGAAAACACATGCGGGTGGCGGCGGACAATCTTACTGACAATTCCTTCAATAACATCCGAGATGTTAAAAGCGTTTCGTTCATTAGCCAGTTGCGCATGCAATACGACCTGAAAAAGAACATCGCCCAGCTCTTCACAGATGTCCTGATCGACTTCGCTTTCCAGCGCTTCAACCGCCTCGTAGACTTCTTCAATAAGGTATGGTGTCAGTGTCAGGTGCGTTTGTTCCTGATCCCACGGGCAGCCTCCGGGGCCGCGTAAATCGCGCAGGACTTGAACAAGAGAATCAAATTCATTGAGTGTTTTTGGCGGTTGAGGCATAGTGGGATTGTTACATGAAAGTCATTCAAGTCAATCAAACCGCAGTTCGTCAGGCAGCTAAAGACGCAAAATTCATTGAATTAAGCGTGAAGAAAATTGTGCGCTACCTCGGCACACAAAAAATCCGCAATAAAGATTTGCTCACAAGCAAAAAAGAGCTGACAGTTGTGCTGCTTTCACCGCAGCAAATGAAAAAAATTAATTTTCAGTACCGTAAAAAAAACAAACCCACGGACATTTTAAGTTTTGCCGGGGTCGAGCCCGTTTCTCTCGGGGAGCTGCTGTTATGCCCTTCAGTACTGAAGAAGCAGGCTAAAGAGCATGATCATTCCATGCAAGCCGAGACTTTTTACATGCTGGTTCACGGACTTTTGCATCTTTTGGGATACGATCACGAGGCGTCTGCCAAAGAAGAGAAGCTGATGTTCAGAATTCAGGACCAATGTTTTAAGACCTTAGGGCCGGTCTAGCTTCTTAAAAGCGGAAATTCCCGCGGATTCCGGTTAAAATCAAAGAGTCATATTTATGAGGTAAATAGGAATGAAATCTATTTCTTTTTTCATTATTTTTGCGGCCATAACATCTCAGGCCTATCAGGTTCAAACCAAGGTTTACAATACTTTGCGAGACTTCGCCGGTGCTCCGAAGGTGGAGCGCGAAACGGCTTCAGTAAATTCCACTTCAGAAGACGGTGTTCTGGTGTACCATTCGCCTGATGCAAGAGCGGCGCAAAAAACCCGTGCTATAAAAGCTGATCAGTGGGCGGGGGCTTCAAAAGAATCGGGCCGTTTAGATTTTTTGCTAAAACTTTACTTTGCGAATATCAAAGAATTTTCCCGCTCAGGTCAGCGCCATGTTGGCTGCTTCTTCGGTGATGCCGAAGCGGTTGCGAATGATTTTTTCAATAATGCAAACCCGATTCAAAGTGTTGATAAACTGTATGTGACAGTCAGTGAAGACCGCAAAATGCTGGGGCTGGAGTTTACCTATTCTCCGTTCGGCTCTCGCCGGGTTAACAGCGCTCACTTCCGTTTACCTCATTGTGTGCAAGGCGCAAAAGCTCCGCTGCTTGAAATGACCTCACTGCAAACCGCTCAAACAACTTTAACTGAAGGACGCGCGGTTGCCAGTGCAAAAAATATCCGCTGGCCGGCTCAGGTTAATCCTGCCACCGCTGCTGCGACTGAAAATGGTTTCGACATTTACGATCAGCTTCACAAAGATGATTTAAAAACAGAAGGTAACAAACTTCCGCGATTCAAATTGCGTTCTGATTTTGACAAAATGCCCGCAAATCCCGATGCACGGCCATGGAAGGGCATGGACATCAGCACAGAAGCCGGTGCTCAGCGTTTTGCGCAAACCGTGCTGGATTATTTCTATGACAGCATGATCGTTGACACTAAAGATACGAATAAAAATTTTGATGCTCATAAAATTCCGGCAGACAAACCGAAGTGGTGCCATATGCCATGGTTAAACGTCGGTGATTCGGGCCGTGAGATGATTCACGGTTTAACAAAAGAACGCGACCTAGAGCGTTCAGAAATTTATCCTGAAGTAGCAACAACAAAAGATAAAGAAGGGTCTGACTGGGGCATCGGTTTTTATAACGATATCGCCTGTGCGACCGCACAAAACGTTTTCGGTTCAGGCGGGCGTGCGCTGGAATCTCCTGATTTTACAAAATCGAATTTTCCGGATGGCAGCGTTTCGGTAAAGGTTCTTTTTACAACGGCAAAGCTGGATGCGCTGAAAACCAGTTACGGCTGGACCGCGAATGTAAGCCTTCCGAAATCGACCACGCGCCGCCTGCGTGAAGTAAAAATGGTTCAGATTGATGTGGCCGTAAAAGACTCATCACTTAAAGGAATCAAAGGTGAGGCCGACAACTGGATGATGACGACGTTCTATTTTGACCCGTCGTACACGGCTCCTTCACGACACAAGTTCAAAGGAGCTCTTGCGGGGCTTATGAATATGCGACCTATCGGAGTGCAAACCGGTTTTGACCCTGCCACTTCAATGATTTTCGCAGGATCTAAAACGAATAGTGCTAACAATGTTTATTACGGTGCTAACCCGCGGTTAATGAACGGCCCTGCAGACAATCCGAAGGCGTCCTGCCTTTCGTGCCATGGGGCTGCCGGTACAACAATTAAAATGGTTCCGGGAGTTAAAGACTTCAATGAGTACATGAGAGTAAAATCTACCGGTCTTGATTTCAGTCAGCAGCTGGCGCTTGCTAAACGAAATCATGAAACCCGCAGCGGTCAGATCACCGCGAAGGGCTGGCACTAATTGAATCCCATTCGCGAAATTGCAGCGGAGAACGTGCCGTCCATTTTGCCGTTGCTGCAAGAGCTGCGTCCGCACATAACTGCAGACGATTTAAAAACCATTTATGAACAGGCCCGCCGCGCTGATGGCTTCACGTTTTACGGATATTACGAAGGCAGCCGGTGCGTCGGCTTGATGGGCCTAAGATATTTAACCGACTTTGTTCACAAGTTTCATTTGTATATTGATGACCTCGTCGTTACTAAAGATCAGCGGTCATCCGGTGTGGGTGCAAAGCTTTTAAAATTTGCTGAAGAGCTTGCTAAAGAAAAAAATTGTTCAGGCCTTCGCTTATGTACCGGAATTGAAAACGAAGCGGGAAAACGCTTTTATGAGCGCGAAAACTGGAATCTTCGCGCTATCGTTTATAAAAAGAAAATTTCTTAAATTTTGCGGTTACAGAGTGCCGATTGATGAAAGGTCGTTTTGTAAAAATGTCCGGTACTGAGCTTCATCCATTTCCAGCAGGCCGTGAATGCCGTCGTGCTGACGTGCGCAGAATCCTGCTCTGACTTCAACTGATGCAGTGCCTAGCTGTCTTTCTACACGAAAGAATTCGCGTTCATAAAATTCCTGGTGATCAAACTGGCCGCGAGAAACTCTTAAGGCATCACGGCCTACGTTGTTCCATCGCAGAAGCGCGGCATTGATGTCGGTTCCTAACTGCTCATCCTGACGCCAGCCTTGCTCTTGCGGGCCGCGTTCGCAATAAAGAGAATAAACACTGATAAGACCGCGCACGCGGTAGTGGTTTCGTGCCTGTTCGGCACTTAACTGATCGGCAAAGACGGTAACTGTAAATAACTGAATCAATGCAACTAAGGCCACCAATACGCTTTTCATATCTTCACCTCTATAATGCCTATGGTAAGTGCAAAGCATTGGCCACTTGAGATCTGTTTAAAGGGCGTTTCAGCCTCTGAGAATTCGTCAAACCGTTAGCCACATGTTCAATCTTAATGCTCTTATTAAATGCCAGCCCGATTCTCTAAAGGATGAGGTTAATTCTCATAACGTTCTTATTTTAGTTGACCAAAAAGCAGGGGCGCGGCCAAACTGAAGCCCTATGTCTATGGTTGCCGAACTTCCTGAAATTAAAAAAGAAATTGTCGCTTTAGAAAAGTTATCGGCGGAGCTTCGGGGGTACCTTTGACCTCGACCGCAAAAAGAAACGTCTAGACGAACTTGCCCTTGCCGCTGAAAACCCTGCCTTGTGGGAAAAGCCGGCCGAAATGCAAAAGCTGAATAAAGAAAAATCCCTGCTGGAAAAATCTGTTAATGAGTGGACCGGTTTTAATTCTCGCATTGAAGACGTAAAAGTTCTTCTTGAAATGGCCGTTGAAGCTCATGACGAAGGTACCTTCAAAGAAGTTAAAACAGAAGTCACCCAAATCAAAACCGTAGGAGAAGAGCTGGAGCTAAAACGCGTTCTCAGCGGCGAGCTCGATGCCAACAGCGCTTATTTATCAATTAACTCGGGAGCAGGCGGCACAGAAAGCTGCGACTGGGCCGAGATGCTTTTTAGAATGTACACGCGCTATGCTGAAATGCACGGTTACCGCTGTGAAGTTCTGGATATGACAGAAGGTGAAGGGGCCGGAATTAAATCCTGCACTTTGCTTATCACCGGAGAGTACGCTTACGGATATCTGAAAGCGGAATCCGGTGTTCACCGCTTAGTGCGCATCTCACCGTTTGATTCGAATGCGCGCCGCCACACCTCGTTTGCTTCCGTTTTTGTTTGGGCTGAAGTCGATGACGACATTAACATTGAAATTAAACCTGACGAAATCGTGGTCGAAACTTACCGCTCCAGTGGTGCGGGCGGGCAGCACGTCAATAAAACTGATTCGGCCGTTCGTATGCGCCACTTACCTTCAGGTATTGTCGTGGCGTCGCAGACTCAGCGATCGCAGATTCAAAACCGTGATAAAGCCATGAAGATGTTAAAAGCGGCTCTCTACGAAAAAGAAGTAGAAAAGCGCAACCTCGAAAAAGACGCCATGAACTCTCAGAAAAAAGCGAATGAGTGGGGTTCGCAGATTCGGTCTTATGTGATGCATCCTTATCAGATGGTTAAAGATCACCGCACTGCTTTTCAAACCAATCAGGTGAACACTGTCATGGACGGAAAGCTTGATGATTTTATTATGGCTTATCTAAAAGCGCAGCTGACCGGAACTCTCGGCCAGAATGCCGGCGGGGATGACTTAGAATGAAGTTTTATTTCTGGTTAGCCCGTAAAATGCTGATGTCAAAACAAGGCTTGTTCAGCGGAGCCACTTCGTTTTCATTCGCGGGATTAATTTTAGGAGTGGCCGCACTTGTGGTCTCAATGGCAGTGATGAGCGGTTATGTCGAAACACTCAAAACGGCAATGACGGATATCACAGCGGATCTGCAAGTGGTCAAGCGCGGAAAAGTCCGTCAGAACTGGGAAGAATTTTCGGCTGACATCAGGAAAGATGAGCCACGTGTAAAAGCGATGATGAAGTTCGGCTATGCCGAGGCGGTGCTGGCCCATAAAGGTCAGGTTTCCGGAGTCTTACTTCAGGGAGTTGATGCCGATCAGTTGAATAATGTATTGCAGCTTCATAAGCGCATACGCACCGGACAGGTTGATATTTCAGGAAACAATATTAACGTGGGCATCGGGCTTGCGAAGAAATATAAACTCGAAATCGGCAGCAAAATTTTTCTTGTTGTTCCTTTGGCAACGCCATTTGAAAATTCCGGCTTTAAGCGCCAGTCACGTGAAATGACGGTGACCGGAATTTTAGATTTCGGTAAAAACGACTGGAACGAGCGCTTAGTTCTCGGAAACTTAAAAGCCCTTCAGCAGCTTACAGAAATCGGCGACAGATATACCGGTGCGTTTATCAAGCTAGATCATCCTGACTCTGCCGGGGATGTGGCCCTGAAGTTAAGTGACCGTCTTGATCCGAGCTTTTCTATTATGACTTGGTACGATGTGAACCGTAATATGTTCGAAGCGGTCGTCATTGAACGCGTGGTGATTTTTTTAGTGGTTTCACTGATTGTGATCGTAGCGGCGTTTAATATTTCAAGCGCGCTTTATGTTTTTATTCGCCGAAAATACTCTGATATTGCGATTTTCAAAACACTCGGTTTAAGCCCGCGCAAAATCCGGATGATCTTTTTAAGCCAGGGATTAATTATTGCCACTATGGGAACTGTGTTCGGCGTGCTGCTAGGATATTTGTTTTGCCTTGGATTTTTATATTTACAGGAGCATTACGCTTTAATTTCCGGTTCGGTTTACAAGCTTGATAAAATTTATACCGACATCCGCATCATCGACATGCTGGCGATCTGTCTTGTAACTCAGATCATTTGCATGATTGCGACTTACTTTCCCGCTTACAAAGGCAGTCAGCTGGAAGTCATCGAGGGGTTAAAAAATGGATAGCACAACTTATAATGT
Organism: Pseudobdellovibrio sp.; assembly: GCA_020696855.1. Lineage (GTDB taxonomy): Bacteria > Bdellovibrionota > Bdellovibrionia > Bdellovibrionales > Bdellovibrionaceae > Pseudobdellovibrio. The sequence goes on along the minus strand of JAJFMT010000008.1, from coordinate 50,497 downwards.
TTCAGAAAATGCAGGCCAGCTTTTAATTGAAGTCGATAATCTTTCGAAACGGTATCCGACAGGATCATCAGAGCTGAATGTTTTAAACCAATTAAGTTTTCACATTAAATCCGGTGAAGCAGTTTGTTTGTTAGGCGCTTCGGGTGCAGGCAAATCCACTTTGCTGCAAATTTTAGGAACGCTTGACCGCCCAAGCGAAGGACGCGTGCTCTATAAAGGTGAAGATTTGTTTGCGATGAACGATGAGAACCTAGCTCAATTTAGAAACAAAAAAATGGGTTTTGTGTTTCAGTTTCATCATCTCATTCAGGAGTTGTCGGCGCTTGAAAACGTCATGTTGCCCGCTCTTATAGCAGGGGAATCTAAGCAAGATACAGAAGCCGAAGCACTGAAGTGGCTCGAGTTTATGGGCTTAAGCGACCGCGCTGAGCATTTTCCGTCTCAGCTGAGCGGTGGCGAGCTTCAGCGTGTCGCTATTGCACGTGCTTTGATCAGAAAACCGGAAGTTCTGTTTGCCGACGAGCCAACAGGAAATTTGGATTCAGCAAATTCGCAAAAAATTCAGGATCTATTTTTTGAACTGAGAAACAAGCTTGGAATTACACTTGTTGTAGTCACGCATGACCTGAATTTCGCCAATAAATTTGCGCGTGTCTTTAAAGTCAAAGATGGACGGTTCGCGTAATATCCGAGAGGCCCTTTTCAAGTAACTTTGACAAGGCCCCAGCCTACAGCTAGCCTTTGGTAGTTGTGCATAATAAGTGGTTAATAAAATTAGGCTTTTTTGCGTTTCTTTGCGTGTTTGTTGTAGCGCTTTCACCTGACATCGCTCACGCGCAATCCAAGTCAAAAAAATCAAAAGCAAAGCCTGAACCTGCAGTTGTCCAGAATATTGAATCTATCGAAGTCATTGGCCAAAAGAAAATTGAAAAAGACGCGGTGATGGTCCGCTTGAAGTCAAAAGTGGGCGAGGCTTTCAGCGCAGAAAAAGTGGCGGAAGATATCCGTGCGCTTTTCAAAATGGGTTACTTTGTTCAGATCGAAGTTTCTAAAGATGCAGCCGGTAAAGGCGTGGCTCTTGAATACAAAGTTTCTGAAAAGCCGACCATTTCTGAAATCAGTTATGAAGGCAACGAAGAATTAAAAAGCGACGAGCTGTCTGAGCAGATTTCGGTAAAGCAATATGAAATTCTCAGCCACGACAAAATTAAAGAATCCGTCACTAAAATTGAGAAGATGTACGAAGAAAAGGGTTATTACCTTGTGAAGGTAGAGCCTATCGTATCTGAAGTCACAGCAGATGAAACAGTAACTGTAAAATTTAAGCTTACCGAAAACGATAAAGTTAAAGTTAAAAAAATCACTTTCATCGGTAATGAAAAATTAAAAGACAGTGCTTTAAAAGACCAGCTGATGACTCAGGAAGCGGGCTTCTTTTCGGGTATGAGCAGCTCGGGTTCATTTAAACAAGAAGCCTTTGAGCGCGATCTGCAGGTGCTGAAATGGAAGTACTGGAACCAGGGTTACCTGCAGGTGAAGATCGACCGTCCGGTCGTTACAGTAACGGCAGATAAAAAATCAATTTACATTACCTACTACATTCAAGAAGGCGAACAGTATTCCGTCGGTGAGATCGACTTTGCCGGAGATTTGCTTTTTGAAAAAAGCGAGTTGATGGAGACGGTAAAAATTAAAGACTCCACTATTTTTTCTGTAGAAACCATGCAGAAAGACATCCTGGATTTACAGGCCAAGTACGGTGACTTAGGTTACGCTTTTGCCAACGTGATTCCACGCTACGGTTTTGACGAAAAAGAAAAACGCGTGAACCTGGTTTTTGAATTTGAAAAAGGTAACAAGGTCTACTTCGGCCAAATCAATGTTGTAAATAACACCAAGACCCGCGATAAAGTCGTACGCCGTGAATTAAAAATCCGCGAGGGTGAGCTATACAACGAAACCCGCAAACGCCAGTCACAGGAAAATGTGCAGCGTCTGGGCTTCTTTGAAGAAGTGAACTTCAAGCAGATTCCGTCTCCTGAAGATCCTGATCTTTACAAAATTGATGTTGTGGTGAAAGAGCGTAACACCGGGCAATTACAGTTAACCGCCGGTTACGGAAACATTCAGGGTTTAAGCCTTGGCGGATCGGTTCAGCAGAACAACTTCCGCGGCTTAGGGCAAACACTCGGCGCGCGTATCGACGCGACAAAAAACCGCCAGGATTATTCATTAAGTCTGACAGAACCGTACTTCTACGACACCAAATGGTCCGCGGGCTTTAGCGTTTATTACACCGAAAATAAAGAACGTATCAATTACGACAACCGTATAACCGGTATTTCATTCCGCTTCGGTCATCCGGTTTGGGGCGAAGACGTGCGCGCTTATGTTCGCTACAGCCTGGATAAATCAGAATTGTTTGCAAATGATTTCACGGATCCGCTTTTATTCCCGCTGGACACCGCGCGCGGTATTACGAGCGCCGTTACAGGTACTTTAGAATACGATTCACGTAATGACCGCTTCAATCCTTCAAAAGGTATTTTAGCTGATATCTCTTACGAATACGCAGGCGTGGGCGGCGATCTTAAGTACGGGTTACTGAGTACACAGTTCCGTTATTATAAAAATGTTTTCTGGGACGTTGTTTGGCGAAGTAATCTTTTGTACGAAGATGTTCAGAGCGTCGGTGACCAGGAAATTCCGTTTACAAAACGTTTTCAGCTGGGTGGCCCGTACACCGTGAGGGGTTTCGGTTCAGGCACAGTCGGCCGCCGTATCTTCTCAGACTTCCGTTACAATCAGATCGGAACCAACGATGGAAACCCTTTTTACAGTCCTAGTATTTCTGATGAAGAGCGCCGTAAACGTTCGAACCTGATTTTCGGCGGAAGCAAAAAATTATTATTCCAGACAGAGATGCAGTATCCACTCATTAAAGAAGCGGGCTTAAACGGCGTTTTCTTTTATGATATCGGGCAGGCAGAAGACGAAATTACGCAGTCTCAGTTTGTCAGTGACTTCGGTATAGGTTTCCGTTGGATGTCCCCATTGGGGCTTCTGCGGTTTGAATGGGGTTGGCCGCTTGTGAAAGATGATTTTGACCGTGATGCGGTTAACTTCGAATTCTCGATTGGTCCACCGTTTTAATATTTAATAAAAAGGAGAGTTTATGAAAAACTTTTTAACTATTATCGCCGCTTTATTATTGGCCTCTGCAGTACAGGCTGCCGATTTCAAAATCGGTTATGTTGACGTACACACGGCTGTTGAGAAATCAACGATCGGTAAAAAAGCAAAAGACGAAATGAAAAAAGAAGGCGAAAAGAAACAGAAAGAGCTTGATAAGAAAAAAGCTGATCTTGATAAAATGAACGAAGATATCGAGAAAAAGAAATCTTTACTTTCTGAAGATGCACTTCAAAAACGCGGGCAAGAACTTCAGATGGAAGTGGCTAAGTTCCGTGAGACTGTTCAAAAAGCGCAGTTAGAACTTCAGAAAAAAGAAAATGAATTGCTTGAGCCAATCGTTAAAAAAGTTAAAGTCGTGATTGAAAAAATCGCGAAAGACAAAGGCTTCGGAATGGTTATCCGCAGTAATGCAAATGACCAAATGGTCATTTACTCTGCCAGCGAATACGATTTAACAGACGAAGTTGTCGCTGCACTGGAAAAAGAAAAATAGTATGAAAGTTCATCCAACAAGCGTTCTGTCTTCTGACGTCGTGTTGGAAGAGGACGTTGAGATCGGTCCTTATTGCAACATCCAAGGCCACGTCAAAATCGGCCGCGGAACATTTGTTGAGGGCCATGTCAGCATCGGATCCCGCTATGGTATCGTAGAAATCGGCAAGAACAACCATATCTCTCCGGGGGCGGCTATCGGCGGTCCTCCGCAGGATATCAGCTACAAAGCCGAGCCGACGAAGCTTATTATCGGTGACAACAATGTCATCCGTGAGTTTACGACTTTAAATATCGCAACCAGCAAAGGCAGCGGCGCTACGGTCATCGGTAACAATTGTTACTTCATGGCGTATTCGCACGTGGGTCACGACAGCCATATCGGTAGCAACGTCATCGTGGCCAATAATACAAACTTTGCGGGCCACTGTACTGTTGAAGACAATGTCACCATCGGCGGGGTATGCGGATTCTCGCAATTTACCCGTATCGGAAAATACTCATTTGTTGCCGGGGCCAGCATTGCCAATAAAGACATTCTTCCGTTCTCCCGGGCGGAAGGTCATTGGGCTTTAGTTCGTGCGACCAATAAGGTAGGACTTTTAAGAAAAGGCATTCCGAAAGATGAGGTTTCTAATATTCACAAAGCTATTCGCATCGTGATTATGGGCTCTAAGTCTTTAGAAGAGGCTTACAGCCGTATCGAAAACGAATGCACTCCGAGTGAAAACATTAAATACCTTGTTGATTTTATTAAATCTTCTAAGCGTGGTGTAGCGATTGCTAAAGGGGCGTATTCGCCTTCAACTGCGCCAATGGCGGAAGAGTAAAATGAAACTCCGCGCGGCTGTAGTCGGAGTCGGGTATCTGGGTAACTTTCATGCTCAGAAAATTAAAGCTCATCCCGAGGCAGAGCTGATCGGCGTCTGTGATTTTTCAAAATCACAGGCCGAAAAAGTTGCGGCCTCTTTGCAGACGGAAGCCTTTGAGAATCCCGAAGATTTGCTAGGGCAGGTGGATTATGTTCACATTGCCGCTTCAACACAGTCTCACTACGATTTGGCTAAATTGTTTTTAGGTGAACACATACCGGTACTGGTGGAAAAACCGATTGCCGCCACTGTGGCTCAGGCTGAAGAACTTTGCGAACTTGCGGAAAAGCAAAATACGCTTTTAACCGTTGGTCACATCGAACGTTTCAATCCTGCTTTTACTTATTTAAAAGACCGCATGAACGGTGTCAGTTATCTTGAGCTGAACAGGCTGGCCCCTTTCAGGGCGCGCGGGGCTGACGTCAGTGTTCTTCACGATCTTACTATACACGATATCGATTTAGTGAACTGGCTGTTTGCGAGCTCGATTGAAAGTTATGAAGTCTCAGGCCGCAAACTGATAAAACCCACAATTGATGATGTGTCTATACGCTTAAAATTGCGTAACGGTGCACAGGTGACAATTAATAATTCCCGCGTGACTCCGCAAATTATCCGTAATTTCCGCAGTGTGAATTCAAACGAAGTTATTTTTATGAATACCGCAACACTAGAGGCGGAAATTTTAAAACCCACTGATGCGGATCCGTTTCATTCCGTTGAAAAAGTTCAGCTTACCAAGCAGGACGCACTTGCGCTGGAAGCCGATCATTTTATTCAGGCCATCAAAGGCCATAAAAAACCGGCGATCACGGGCCGCGAGGCTGCCTTAGCGCTTCGCCAGGTTGAAGACTTCGTGAAAAAAGCCGAGGGCCTGTCTTGAGTACTCAAATCATGATGATCGCAGCAGAAGCTTCAAGCGCCCACTACGCGCTGAAGCTGATGCAGTATTGGAAGTCACAGAATAAAGACTTTCGTTACTTCGGCGTAGGATCTTCAGAGATGGAAGCCGCAGGCTTTGAACGCTTGGGCAAATCCGAAGAGATGGCCGTTGTCGGTATCGCAGAGATCGTCGCGCACTATTCTGATTTAAAAGCTGTTTTTAATAATCTTGTTGAAGAAGCCATTAAGCGAAAACCAAAAGTTCTTATTTTAATGGATTATCCTGATTTTAATTTTATGCTGGCCAAGAAGCTGCAGAATCAGGGAATAAATATTATTTATTACATTTCGCCGCAGGTTTGGGCGTGGCGCAAATCCCGCATAAAAAAAATTAAAAAGTACTGTCAAAAAGTTTTATTGTTGTTTCCGTTTGAAGTCGATTTTTATAAAAGTCATGACGTTCCTTATGAATTTGTCGGCCATCCGTTACTTGATGAGTTGAATCCTGATCTTCTGGATACGAATAAGATTCAGGGTCAAAAAGAAAAATACGGAATCAAAAGCAGCGAAAGACTTTTGGCCCTCATGCCCGGGTCGCGCCGGGGAGAACTGGATCAGCATCTTTCAGTTCAGCTGGAAGTTGCAAAGAGACTTCTGGCGAAGCATTCGCATTTGCGGTTGGCCGTGTTAGTGGCGCCAACAATCAGCCGTGAAAACATGCTGGCCCGCTTAGAGGACTTCCGTTCGCCTTACATTTTACTTCAGGATGACCCATACAAAATGATCAGCATGGCTGATTACGTTTTGGTGGCTTCAGGGACTGCCACACTGATGGTGGGGCTGTTGCAAAAACCGATGGTGATCATGTACCGTGTGAAATGGTTAACGGCGCTTATCGCCAGAGCCGTTATTAAGGGTGTAAAATACTTCGGTCTTGTGAATTTGATCATGGGGCGAGAAGTTGTGCCTGAACGCATGCAAGAACAGGCTACAGCCGAAATTTTATTTAACGAACTTGACCGCTACATCACGGATGAAGCTTATACGCAAAAAGTGGTCAGTGACTTAAAAGAGCTTCCGAAATTTCTGGGTTCAACCGGCGCCACGGCACGTGTCGCCAGCGCTATTGAGAGCTATCTGTGAAATGGTTACTGAAGGTTTCCGAACAGATCTATCATTTTCTTTCGGGTTCTAAAAATCTTCTTTATGATTTAAATGTTTTAAAACCGGTTGCTTTGCCAGTGCCGGTCGTTTCAGTCGGGAATCTTTCGTTCGGTGGGGTCGGTAAAACTCCGTGTATTATTCTGCTGGCGCAGCATTTGTCGCAGGGTAAGAAAGTGGTTGTTGTAACAAAAAGTTATAAAACCTCTTTAAAAGAGCCTCGCAAAGTGGATTTATCGGTCATCAACGCAGCTGAAATTTTCGGGGACGAAGCCTGCCTCATTCAAACCCGGGCTCCACAGGTAGAAGTATGGAGCGGCCCTGACAAAACTGCAACCGCAACGGCGGCCATGGCCTCAAAGCCTGATATCATTTTGGTGGATGACGGCTTCAGCCACCGTAAACTGCGAAGAAACTTTGACCTCGTTTTACTTGATGCCACTGTAGGTTTTGAAACTTACATGCGTGAAGCCGAGAACAACTTAAAGCGGGCGTCTTCGGTTTTAATTACGAAGACCAACCTCGCAAGCCCGGCGCAAATTGAAAGAATCACGAAGCATGTTGCAGCTATTGCCCCTAAGCTTCGAAGTGAAATTTACATTTCCACCGTTCATACAACTTTGAAGTCTGACAAAGCGGACCCGCTGTTTGTTTTTTGCGGGCTGGGGCGCCCGGAATCTTTTTTACAGGATTTAAAGCGCCAGGGTTATAAAGTTATATTTAAAGAGTTGTTTCCGGATCATTACAACTACAGTGCAAAAGACCAAAGCCGGATCTTTGCCAAGTATCTGGATTTGAAAAATGAAAACCGGAATTTAAAATTGATAACCACCCAAAAAGATTTCGTGAAACTGAAAAACAGCGACCTTTTGAAAAATTGTCAGGTCGCCGGGCACGAGATGTTAATGGATTCAGAAGCAGAGGAGGTGCTAATTGACAAAATTAGGGATTCTCTTTAGTTCGGTCGTGGCCTCAATCATGCGCCTTTTCCCATGGAAGTTTAATTACTACTTGGCGAGAGGCCTTGCCTTTTTGTGGTATGATTTTTTTAAAATCCGCAAAGACGTTATTTTAGCGAATATCGAAAAAGCTTTGCCCGGGCTCTCACCGGAGCGCAAAGATGAAATCGCCAGAAACTCAATGGTCACTTTGTGCCGCGGGTTTTTCGATGTCATGAAAATTCCGTATTTGACTGATGAATGGATTGATAAAAACGTCGTCTATGAGGGCCTTGAAAATATTGATCAGGTTAAAAAGCTCGACTCGGGTGCGTTTTTTCTTTGTCTTCATTTAGGAAGCGGTGATCTGGCGGCGGCACTTGTCAGCCGCAAGATTAAGCCTGTTACTTTGATTTCAAAGCGTTTTAAAAACCGGTTTTTGGATTCTTTTTGGTTCGGTCTTCGTGAACGTTCGCAAACGAAGTTCATTAACGCCCATGGAAAAAACAATGCATTTGAAATTTTGTCAGCGTTAAAAAAGAAACAGGGTGTGGCATTTGTCCTCGATCAATTCATGGGTAAACCCTTTGGCGTTGAATCGCAATTCTTCGGAATCACAACGGGCACCGCCTATGGTCTAGCTTTATTCTGGAAGAAGACGCAGAAGCCCGTATATCCGCTTTACACATTTTGGGACGAGCAGCATAAGTTTCATATCTGCATTGACCCACCCGTTGATTTGACAGCGGACTTAGACGAAACTAACGAAGTGATTACGAATAAGTTTAATCGTATTTTAGAAGGCATCATCAGAAAACATCCGGATCACTGGATGTGGGTGCATAAACGCTGGAAGACCTTCGAATGATTAAATTTATTTACGCCCTTATTACTTTTATTTTACTCGCATCGTGTTCGTCGCTTTTGAAATATAAAAAGTCAGATGAATTTAAAAATGCCGAATTTGAAAAAAAAGTTGTGATCGTTGAAGAACCCTTAAAGGAAGAGGCAAAAGACTCTGTTTCCGGAACAGGAACAGTGTCAGGAACTACGTCATCTTCAGTTTCAGGCACGACGGATGTTTCCGGGGCCGCATCGGTGTCAGGCACGGCAACGGTTTCCGGAACCACAACAATCGGGCCGAAACCGACTACGCCTTTTAAAGCTAAACTTTCAAAACCAAAACCGCCTGCGAAACCTAAAAAAGCCGCAGCTAAAACAGCCGCCGCTCCAGTTAGTCAGGGGCGCCAGCCTGATACGGAAGACTCTGAAGGTTTTAATAACCAGCGGCGTCCGCCTGTAGACCCATTTCGGGTCGGTGAGTCGGTTACTCATGACGTGAAGTATTTGGGTGCCACCGCCGGGCAGATGGTTTTAAAAGTACTTCCGTTTGCGGTTGTTAACGGGAAAAAATCTTACAATTTTGTAATTGAACTTAAATCAACTTCATTCTTTTCAAAAGTTTTTGCAGTTGATGACAAAGTTCAGACGTACGTTGATTACGATACACTTGTGCCTCATGTATTCAAACTTGATATCCGTGATTCAGGCCAGGTTAAAGAAGCGCAGGCTTATTACAACGCTGAAGCTTTAACAGCCGATTACTGGGAACACCGCTACACTGAAAAACACGGTCACGAAGAAAAAAAGTTAAGCTGGTCGATTCTGCCGTATTCGCAAAATCCCTTCAGCGCCATTTTTTACATGCGTGTCTTCAAATACGTAGTCGGGCGCGAGTACCACATCAGCGTTGCTGATGATGAAAAAAACGTCGTCTTTAAAGCAAAAGCGCTTGAGCGCGCGAAGATTTCAACCGACGCAGGAACGTTTCCTGCCGTTCGCTTAAAAGCTGAAATCTATTCACGCGGCAACCTGGCAAAGGCCAGTGATTTTTACTTGTGGGTATCGGACGACGACCGCAAATACATCTTACGTATTGAAGTAAAGCTGCCTTTCGGAAGTATCGTCTCTGAAGCTACAAAAATCGTTGAAGGCAAACCTTAACAGATGGCTCAGGTTAATGTCGTCATTCAGACGGCCTTTCTGGGTGATTTGATTCTCAGTATTCCTGTGCTGAAAAGAATAAAGCATTTGTTTCCCTCTGAAAAATTAGCTGTTGTCTGCAAAAAAGGACTGGGTGAATTTTTACTTCAGGAAAACCTGGCCGATATGGTATTTGAAGTTGAAAAATCAAATAGCAGTTCCTACAAAGACGTTCAGCTAAAATTAAACTCTTTAGACTTAAATCATGTCTTTTGTATTCACCGTTCTGTGCGAAGTCTGCTGTTTGTGAGCCGGCTGAACGCCAGAAAAAAAATCGGGTATTCGTCAGTTGCCGGCTTCTGGGTGTTTGATGACGTTGTGGAGTATGACAAAAAATACCCGGACGTTATCCGCCAGTTCAGAATTTTAGAGCCAGTTGATTCCGAAGTCAGAAAAGAATTTTTAAAAGACGGTTTTGAATCACTGAATGATATTCACAGCCCTGTTCCTGATTTTTTCTCGTTTGAAATTTCATCTAAGGCCGCCGCTTCAAAACGCATCGCGATCTTTCCGGGAAGTGTATGGGCCACCAAGCGGTGGACAGAAGAAGGCTTTATTAAAGTTGCAGAAATGCTGACAGCAAAAGGGTTCAGCGTTGATTTTCTCGGGGGCCCGGACGAAAAAGAAATCTGTGAGCGAATCGCAGCAGCTGTGCCGGGAACGCATGTGCAGGCGGGAAAATACTCCATCGCAGAGACTATAAAATCCATTCCTAACTATGGCTTAGTGATCGCGAATGACAGTGCGCCTGCGCACATGGCTGTTTATAAAGGTGTGCCTGTCGTTACAGTCTTCGGGCCGACAACACTGGATCTGGGATTCAGGCCATGGAGCAATAACTCGCGGGTGGTGCAGAACACAACAATGGACTGCAGGCCTTGCGGCGCTCATGGCCACGACAAATGCCCGCTGGGCCATCATGAGTGCATGAAGTCGGTCAGTGCCGTACAGGTGTTTGCGGCCGTTCAGGAACTTCTGTAGGTCTAGTTGGCGCACCTAAGGTGTGACTAACTTTATGAAAAATCTTTTACATTGATAGAATACTTACGGATTTTTCGTAATAGCGTATTCTTCGGAATGTTCGCCTGAGCCACTGTTTGATTAATCTTACCTTTATTGGCTTTGAGGGCGCTGATGATAAATTCTTTTTCAGCCTGCTCTTTAAAAACCTCGAAATCCAGCGGTTCGTTTGAATTCACAACCTGCTGCGGCCCCTTTTTAGTTTCTGTAGCCGGCATAACAGCGCTCTTAATCTGATCCGGCAGGCTTGATACTGTCATTGTTTCTGATGACTCAACAATGAAGGCGCGTTCAATCACGTTCTCAAGTTCGCGGATATTACCCGGCCAGCGGTATTTTTTCATGAGATCAAAACACTCAGGTTCAATACCGCTGATATTCTTTCCGTGCTCTTTTGAAAATTTCGCAAGAAAGCTTGTAGCTAATGCCGGAATATCATCAGGGCGCTCGCGAAGAGGCGGTAAAAAGATCGGCATGACATTTAAGCGGTAGAATAAATCTTCCCGGAAGTCGAGGGTCTCCATCATCTTTTCTAAGTTACGGTTGGTGGCCGCGATGATGCGCGCGTTGGTTTTAACTTCGCGGTTACTTCCGACCGGAGTGAACTTTTTTTCCTGAAGGGCGCGAAGCAACTTCACCTGCATTTCAGGACGAAGTTCGCCGATTTCATCTAAGAAAAGAGTGCCGTTATTGGCCAGCTGAAACTTTCCGATCTTTCTTTCAACGGCGCCGGTGAAAGCGCCTTTTTCGTGACCGAACAATTCGCTTTCCATCAGATTTTCAGGAATGGCTCCGCAGTTAATGGCAACAAACGCGCCGTTTTTGCGGGGAGAGTTGAAGTGAATAGCTCTTGCAACGAGCTCTTTGCCGGTTCCGTTTTCACCGCGGATAAGGACAGTTGTTTCCACGCGGCACAGTTTGTAAATCAGATTGAAAACTTCTTTCATCTTCGAGTTGTTGCCAACGATTTCGCTGTCGATGTCGTCATCGAAGATCGGGTTAGATGCCGTTAAGTTAGAAATCATCTCGTGGGCTTCAACACTTTTCTTAACGATGTTGCCGAGCTTCTCAGGGCTGACCGGTTTTTCAACGTAGTCGTAAGCTCCTTCTTTGATGGCAAGAATCGCGTCGTTCAAATTCGAGTGCGCCGTCATAATAACCACGAAAGTGCGCGGGTCATGCTCTTTGATTTCTTTCAGCGCCTCGAGGCCGTTCATTTCAGGCATGCGCACGTCCATCAGAATTAAATCGTACGGGTGAGTTTTAACCATGCTGAGCGCTTCAAGACCGTTAGACGCCTCTTCGATATCAAACTCGATGCTGAGATTCGTATTTTTTAAAACCGAAACAACGGACTTCCGAAGTTCTGTTTCATCATCAACAATAAGTGTTCTCAGTTTTACCATCATAACTCCAATTTTCTCGTGCCGGCACAGCCGGCTGCGAATCTGTTCGGCGAAAGCCGAACTATCATTATAGTTCAGCTTCAACGCTGGCCTCTTCAATCGGCAAGCGCACTAAAAACGTTGTGCCTTTTCCGACCTGAGACTGCATTGAAATTTCGCCACCGTGTAATTCGATAAAGTATTTCACCAAGTACAGACCCAGTCCAGAACCTTTGGTTTTGTAATCCTGGCTTTTGCCTCGTGTAAATTTGTTCCAGATAATTTCCTGATCTTCGGGGCTGATGCCTTCGCCGCTGTCTGAAATTTCCACACAAATATCTTTTTCTGTTTCAAATGACCGCACCAGCACTTGCCCGTTGCCCGGTGTGTACTTGATTGCGTTTTCAATGATGTTCAAAAAAACTTCAGTCATCAGCGTGACGTCAATTTCAATAAGGAACATCGGCTCTAGAGAAGCCTGCAAGTTAATATTTTTTGAAAGTGCAAGCGGACCCAGGCGCTCAAGCACGTTTTCGATAACGCCGTTGATGTCTGCTGTTTCTTTCAAAATTTTAAAGTCGCGTGATTCCACACGCAGAACTTTTAAAATCGACTGTATGTAGCGGTTCAGTTCTTCTGAATACTCTTTCAGGCTTTGCAGGTCAGACTGGATTTCCGGTTTCATATCCTGCTGGGTCATCAGCCGGTCCAGCACGCCCTGAATTTTTGCGATAGGGGTTTTTAAATCATGACTGATCAGACTGACGAAATTATTTTTAAGCTGTTCAAGCTCGGCCAGATAATTTTGTTGCTGCTGCAGACGGGTATGGGCCTGTTCGATCTTTAAAGCCTGGTAACCGATGAACAACACCCAGACAAAAATTAATAAACTCAGCGGGCTGACTATCGGAATCCAAAAATAAAAACTGTCAAACACCCACGCTGAAAATGCCGACGTAAACGTTGCGACCCACACCAAAAGAAAAAGCGCAATGGCCTGGGGGTAGTGCGTGATGGTCAGAATCGCAATAACACTCAGGCCCAGCAAAAAGAAAGCGTAAACCACTCCCGGTAATTTTCTGATAAAGCTTTGCGTCTGCAGATTTTCAGTCACCTGAGCCCAGAATTCATGGCGCGACAGCAGACCCAGAGGCGTTTGAATCTGCGCGCTGGACGATTTCTCGGTACCGATGATGACGATTTTATTTTTAAAAAAGTTCGATGGAAGACTCGGGCTTAACGCATCCGAAAGTGAAATTTCCTGAAATATTTTACGGCCTTTGTAATTGATAATCGAAAGATTTTCAATTTTCTTAGCCTGACCTTTTTTTTGCAGCTTCTCTGAAAAGCTTGAAAGCACGTCTGAGGTCGTCATGACCCGCCGGACGATTCCGTCGTCATCTTTTACGGTGTCCATGTGGCCAATGTTCGATTTGTCTCCGCGGGCGGCAAACGGCAGTGCCAGCTTTCCCGATTCGCTGGAGTTTGCGGCCCAGATGACACGCGGGTCTTTAAAAATCTTGATGTCGTCCTGTGATAACTGAAAGTGACCGACGTTTTCGCCGAAGTACATGGCGACTCCGACCTTTTGCGGTTCTTGTTTGAGAATACGGTTCAGTAGACTCAGCCAGATGTCTTTGTCCCAGTAGAAGCCATCGTTCAGGTCAGCAAGCTCGGTTGAGTGAATCAGCGTGCTGGTTTTTAAATCATACATTTTGGTGAATTCAGACGCCCGCAAAGTGACAAGAACGATGTCCTGCGAAGCTTTTTGCTCCGGGCGCAGTTTAAAACGAATGTCGTAATTGCCGTTTTCATCGAATTTTAAAAAGAATAGTGAAAAAGCCCAGCACAGGAGGGCGCGCATTAGAAAACCGCGGCGCTGGTAGATCCACCGCCATAAAATGGCTAATCGTAACATTAGTTTTTTCACGCGATGCAAAAATAGCTAATTTCAGTCGTTATTTCAACTGGTTAATAGCAAAATGGAGGCATGAAATGGATTAGATCACAGGATGAAGCCATCCCTCATTTTAAATCGTCTGTATTGACTATTGGTAACTTCGACGGAGTTCACCTTGGCCATCAAAAGCTGATTTCTACTGTGGTACAAAAAGCCCGGGAAAATAATACAGAGTCGATCGTGCTGACCTTCAGGCCGCACCCGAAAACCATTCTTCACCCGAATGAGCCCCACCACCGCATGTTCGACTACCGCGATCAGGTTGAAATGATGGGTGCCCTCGGTGTCGATGTACTGGTTGAAGAAAAGTTCAGTAAGGATTTTTCGTTAATGAGTGCCGAAGAGTTTCTTGAAAATTACATCATCAAAAATTTTAACCCGAAGCATTTGGTCGTTGGGTACGATTTTAATTTCGGAAGATCACGAACAGGTAATCTGGAATATCTTGAAAAATTCTGTGCCGGTCACGGAATCGGTGTGACGGTTGTTGAAGCTTATGTGCATGAAGGGCAGATTGCATCGTCGACCCAAATCAGGCTTTTGTTAGAGCACGGGCAAATTCAAAAAGCGCAGGAGTTTCTGGGACGGCCTTACTATTTGCGCGGCCCTGTTCGCGTTGGTAACAAGCGAGGCCGCACGATCGGGACTCCCACAGCTAACATCAGCCCGGAAATTGAATTTGTTCCGCGCAAAGGCGTTTATTTTACGTGGGCTTATCTGGGTGATGAAAAATTCCCTTCGATCACAAACATCGGTTACAATCCGACTTTTGAAAGCTCGGACTCGTATTTAAAAGTTGAAACACACATTTTCGGTTTTAACCGCGATATTTACGGTGAGCACCTGAAGGTTGAGCTGATTCACTTTCACCGCGATGAAATAAAATTCAGCTCTGTCGATGCGCTGAAAAATCAGATTGCAAATGATGTCGCTGCCGCGAAGAAGTTTTTTGATGAACGCTAAGCCGACAATTTACAATTACTCGCAAGAGAAATTCTTAACGAAGCTCGGCGATTCTGAAGTGGTTTCTAAATTCGAAATCATCGAAAATCAGGGCTATCCGGCAGCAGAGCTGGTGCAAAAAAAATACGACATCATTGAAATCGCGCCGAATGATTTTGAAGATTTCAAAGATCTCGTTTCAGCTGTTGACTGGAAGACAAGCCAGTTGGGCATGGCCGACTGTCTTTTGCTGCAAAAAAACGGAAAATACAAATCGATGAACCTGGCGTCGCTTGCCATTCTGGATGCGCTGAAAAAAAGCGGTTTTAAAATTAATTCGCAATTGCCTGCGATTGTGATCGGGGAGTTTCATTTTGTTTACGCTGTCTGCGTGCAGCTCGCACTGAGCGGTTTCATCGAAATTATTGTTTCCATCACCGAGAACGACAACACCTACGCCGAACTTCTTGAAAAAAAGATCCGGTCATTTGTTTTTAATCTGAATTTTACCGCTGTAAATATTAATGAGCTGACCACCAGCGAACTTGTCGGTGCACTTTTGATATCTGATTTTAAGAAATCACTAAACAAAGACGCCTATGACCTGCTGACGTACTTTAATTTTCTCTCTCAGGGTGCAGTTTTTATGGATTGTAACTCGATCGAAGAACCGTCTTTAGTTGAAGATGCAAGGAAGGCCGAGATTGCCGTTATCGACGAAGGGCAGGTTATAACCCACAAATATAATTACTTGCTGGAAATCTTAAAAATCTCACCCTAAGTCCAGTTACAAAAAACGTCACAGTCTTTAAAATGTTCTCATGCAGGCGAACAAACTGGGTGAAATATTAGTAAAGCAGGGTCTTTTAAGGCCGGATCAATTGCAGGCAGCACTTGGTGAATGCCAACGAACGAAAGCAAGGCTAGGCCCCACTTTGGTGTCGATGGGTATTCTGCGTGACGCGCAAATTCTGCGCGCGCTTGAAAAACAGTTCGCGCTTCCGGGTGTAGATGTTTCTAATTTTGCTGTCGATCAGGCTGTTGCGTCTATTGTGACGCGTGACTTTTGCGAAAAGCACTGTGTGATTCCGCTTTCGAAAGCGGGCACAACAATGGTTGTTGCCTTCGCAGATCCGAGCAGTCTTCAGGTTCGTGATGATCTACGCTACATCAGTAAATGTAAAATTCAGCCTGTTGTTGCGACCGAATCTTCGATTTTGGCGGCCATTGCAAAATATTATTCTTTCTCAACTGATGAGCTGATCCAAAAAGGTGAGCAGTCTGAAGAAGAGCTCATCATGGGGCAGACGTCGACAGTCGACGTAGGTGCCAATGCCGATGATGCGCCGGTTGTAAAATTCGTGAATGGTATCTTGCTTGAAGCGATCCGAAGACGGGCGTCAGATATTCACTTTGAAATTTATGAAAAAAAATTCCGCGTACGTTTCCGCGTGGATGGTAACTTAATTGAAGCCGCAGCACCGCCGCTAACATCCGGTCCTGCAATCTGTTCTCGCATTAAGATCATGTCGAAGATGGACATCGCCGAGAAACGCCGCCCGCAGGACGGCCGTTTAAAGATTGTCCTCAGTAAAGAAAACCGCGAGATGGATTTTCGTGTGAATTCAATTCCGACGATGTGGGGCGAAAAGATCGTCATGCGTCTTTTGGATAAGACGAACTTACAGCTCGATATGACGAAGCTCGGTTTCGAAGAAGACGATCTTCAGATGTTCAAAGAGGCTATCAATTTACCGCAAGGAATGGTTTTGATCACAGGGCCGACGGGTTCGGGTAAAACCACGACTATCTACTCTGCGCTGGCCGAGCTTAACCGTTTAAATGTTAATATCAGTACCGCTGAAGATCCAATCGAGTTCAATCTTGAAGGGATTAATCAGGTTCAGGTGAATCCTGAAATCGATCTTACATTCTCTGCGGCACTTCGCGCGTTTCTTCGTCAGGATCCCGACATTATTATGGTGGGGGAGGTGCGTGACTTAGAGACGGCCGAGATCGCGTTTAAAGCCGCATCAACAGGTCACATGGTCGTCAGCACGCTTCACACGAATGATGCCGCGACGACGATTACACGTTTGATTGAAATGGGTATTCCTTCGTATCTGATTTGTTCGACAATCAGTTTGGTCGTCGCACAACGTCTTATGGGCCGTCTTTGTGAATCTTGCAAAGAGCCGATCAAAGTTCCTGATCAAACCTTGCTGAACCTCGGTGTAGGCATGGACGAATTATCAAAATACAATTTGTTCAAAGCAAAAGGCTGCAATGCCTGCAACAACACCGGCATCCGCGGCCGTATGGCCATTTACGAGCTGATGCCGATGAATGAACAGATCAAAGAAACAATTCTGCGCGGAGCACAGGGTAATGAGCTCCGCAACATCTCCCGAAACTTGGGTATGAGAACTTTACGTCGAAGTGCTTTGTTGAAACTGGCACGTGGTATTACATCAATTGAAGAAGTTATTAACTCATCTATTAAGGACGAATCATGATAGAAAAGCTGCTTGACCAGTCTGCACTCAAAAATGGTCATCAGATTTCTTTTATTTTAAATCACCGTGTTCTGGCTAAATCCGGTTTGGATTGGACAGAAGTTAAAGGTGATGTCTTAACCATTGATGAGTGGGAAGACTTAAAAGAGCTTTGCCTTCAAGGGAACGAAAAAGTTCAGCTTGAAACTAAAGGTTACATTGTCGGAATTCTGGAAACGCCGAAATATAAATGGAAGTTTTCTTTTACAGAAAAAAAAGACTGCTTCCGCGCTCATTTAAGTTTGATAAAGGCTAAAGAAGAAGTGCAGTCGCACATTGAAAACCCGCTATTCTGGGAAGCGATTAAAAAAGATCACGGAATTTTCATTGTCGGCGGAGAGCGACGTCAGGGAAAAACCTCTTTAATGCAAGAAATCGTCAGCAGTGAGCAAAAAAGCAAACTGCGTCTTGTCGGTGTTCATTCAGCCGTCAGAAGCTCTGACTGGGATCAGTTAGAATCTGCCGTGCAGTTAGGAACTGAGACAATAGATTTTGATGCTACTCATCCTTTGTATGAAGGGGTAGAGCGCGTCGTTGTTGATTTAAATTCTGTAAAAAACTGGAAGAAGTGGATTGAAATGGCTGAACAGGGCCAATCCGTGCTTCTGAGCCTGAGTATTAATTCGGTCAGGACAGTTTTTAATAAATTTGTTTCGGATCTTGATGTGAATACCAACATGCGCCTTTTCAATGTGTTAAACGGTGTTGTAGTTCAAAAGCTGGTGGGCAGTCAGTATTATCCGTGCAGTGAAATTTTAGTTATCAAGCAGAATCAAAAAGATCTGCTTCGCCAGCACTTAACTTCAAATTCTTATTTTAAGCTTAATTTTATGGACGAGTTCAAAGACAGCTATCAGTCGTTGAACCAATCGCTGGTGCAAAAACTAATTCGACGTAAAATCGACGTCCAGTCAGCTTTTGAAGCTGCTGATGATCCGGATTCGTTGGATCAAATGCTGAAAAAAATGGGGCTGTAGTTAATGGCAACGTTTATTTACCAGGCCCGTGCCATCAGCGGAAAGATCATGACCGGGCGTCTCGACGCCAAGGACGAACCGGATGCAAAGATTAAGCTGCGCGCGCGGCAGCTGATTCCACTCAAATTAACTCTCGTACAGGGAAACCAAAAAAAGCGCGGTGAGCTGGAAGAAGCCCTCTTCAAGTTCATGGCCCCCAGGATCACCACGAAGGAATTAAAACTTTTCACGCGGCAGTTTTCGACCTTGATCAATTCGGGTATTAATATCGCCGATTGCCTGCGTATCTTATCTGAGGGGCAGATCAGTAGCTTATTAAAAGAAGCCTTACTTCAGATCCGCTCTTCGATCGAAATGGGGCGAAGACTTTCAGAATCGATGCAGCAGCATGACCGGGTTTTTGATTCTTTGTATATTAATATGATCCGTGCCGGCGAAGAGGCCGGTATCATTGATACCATCTTAGTGCGTCTTTCAACTTACATCGAAAAAAATGAACGCATTAAGCAACAGGTGAAAAGCGCCCTTGTTATGCCCGGTGTGATCGTATTCGTTGCGGTTCTCGTTATCAGCGGTATCATGCTTTTCATCATCCCGAAATTTAAAGAAATTTTCGAAGGGTCAGGAAAGCAGTTACCTTACCTGACGGAACTCGTTCTCAGTATTTCTGATGCGTTTCGAAGTAAGTGGTATTTATTTTTCCTTTTATTCGGCGGTTCAGGCGGAAGCTTGGCTTACTACATCACAACTGAGCAGGGTAAAAAAGATAAAGACGTCTTTTTAATCCGCGCGCCGGTCATTGGTGACGTGGTTCAGAAGTCAGCCGTTGCCAGAATGTCGCGAACCCTTTCAACACTATTAGGTTCGGGTATCGGTCTGTTAGAAGCGATCGATATCGCGGCAAAAACTTCCGGTAACTACGTTATCGAAAAAGCTCTGACAGAATGTAAAGATGCGGTTACTTCCGGTAAGCCGTTCCACGTTCCGTTGTCGCGGCAAAAAGACTTGCCGATGCTGGTGGGACAAATGGTTTCGATCGGTGAGCAGTCGGGTTCTTTAGATGCCATGTTAGGAAAAGTGGCCGATTTCTACGAAGAAGAAGTTGAAAACGCGGTTCGGGCGGCGACTCAGTTAATTGAGCCGATTCTGATGGTCGGTTTGGGTGTGTCGATCGCGTTTATTATGATTGCGATGTACTTACCGGTCTTCACAATGGGCGATACGATCGGAAACTAATGAGGGAAGCAAAGACTTGAGCACCATGGCGGGATTTTTCTTTTTAAGTGATTTATACTCTCGCCGGGTTGTGCGCATTATTACCGTTTTTACGTACTTCATGCTGTTTCAGAGTTTAATTCTGATTCAGAAACCGTTCTTACAGTTCGACTTCGTTGTGGTGTTCTACCTCTGCTTCGGAATTTTATTTACGCATCATTTAGTTAATTTGTTCATGGACAATGAAAGCTACGCGCAAAAAGCGAACTTCGCCTCGTACCTGGCGGACTTTGTGGTGCTGATGCTTTTCATGAAATACTTTCCTTATTTATCAAGCTTTGTTCTTGTGTTGCAGCTGTTTTTACTTTTTGTCGCAAGCTTTGATCTGGATTTATTCAAGCTGATCATTCTTGGCTTTATTTCTTCGATCGGTGTATCAATTATTAATCTGTCGTCGAGTGTATCAGGCTCGACTCAAAGTATTTTATCGATCACCTTGTTTAACCTTTCTTACTTGTCTGTGATTGCTATTTCGCGGCAGTTACGGGTTGAGTTCCGTGGGCTGCAGCAAGATCTGACCACAACTCAAAAGAAATGGAAGTCGCAGGAAGAGTTCTCAAAAGCGGTAATCGAAAATATCCCGCTGGGGATCGCGGTCTTTCAGCAAAACAACCAGCCGGTTCTGCAAAACGGTTACCTCACAGGTAACATTAATATGGATACGGCGAAGCTGCTGGATTTTGTCAGCGAATACAAAAGAACAGTGGGCCCGAACCTTTCAAATGTGGACTTCACTTACAAATCCGGTGAACAGAAGAAAGTCATTCACCTGGATGAGACCAGCTATTTTGATTCGGAGCTAAACGAAACCATGAACGTGTTTCTGGTAAAAGATGTGACAGAAATCCGTGAGCTTGAGTTTCAGAAGAAGCAAAATGAAAAGCTGGCGGCCGTTGGGCAATTGGCAGCAGGTATTGCTCACGAAATCCGTAACCCGTTAGCCGGGATCAGTGGCAGTGTGCAGATGCTTTCGCAGGACGCTCTGGATGAAACTCAGCAAAAGCTCATGAAGATCATCTTAAAAGAAATTGACCGTCTGAATTTGCTTATTACGGATTTTCTGGATTATGCCAAACCCGAAAAGAAGCCCGATACGGTTATGAACCTGAAAGACAATCTTGAAGAAGTTATTCTTCTGGTTAAACGTCACCCGGAAATCACAAAAGATTTTGCATGGGAAGTGGAGCTTTCGGATGTTTCGATTATAGGCTTTCATGAAAAACTGAAACAGGCGTTTTTGAATATTGTGATCAACAGTATTCAGGCCATGAAAGACGCCGCTCAGCCGAAGTTGCGCATCCGTTTAACAGCGCAAAGCGGGCAGGCGGTAGTCAGCATTTCTGACACAGGGTCGGGAATGAGCGAAGAGACAAAAAGAAAAATGTTTGAACCGTTTCACACAACGAAAGTTAAAGGAACGGGGCTGGGTTTGGCCGTTACCCACAAGATTTTAGAAATGCATTCCGCACAAATAACGGTGAACAGTGAAATTAATGTAGGAACAGAATTTGTAATTAAGTTCCCTCTAAGGAACGTTTAAGGAGCAGCGATGAAGTCACGCATACTTGTTGTAGATGACGAAGATTCAATAAGAGAATTTTTGGAAATCATGTTAAAGAAAGAAAATTATGAAGTGACCACTGCTGAAGATGGTTTGAAAGCCAAAGAAATTCTGGCGAAAAAATCTTTCGACATGGTGATTTCAGATATGCAAATGCCGAATATGACCGGTATTGAGCTTTTAAAACACGTTAAAGAAAGTTACCCTGACATCGTGTTTATGATCATCACAGCATTCGGTACAACCGAAAGCGCCGTTGATGCCATGAAGATGGGTGCTTACGATTACGTAACAAAGCCGTTCAAAATCGACGAAGTCCGCCTGAATATTGCGAATGCTTTACGTTCTAAAAATTTAGAAACTGAAGTCCGCATTCTTAAAAAAGAGCTGGTAAAAGAATACTCGTTCCAGAACATGATCGGGAATTCGCCTGCAATGCACTCGATTTTTGATTTGATCAAGCGCGTGTCTCAGGCTCCTACGAATGTTTTGATCACAGGAGAGTCAGGTACCGGTAAAGAAGTTGTGGCAAAAGCGATTCATTATAACGGCCCGTTGAAAGACAAACCGTTTGTAACGATTAACTGCGGTGCCATTCCTGAAAACTTAATGGAATCAGAAATGTTCGGTCACAAAAAAGGATCTTTCACCGGTGCCATCACGGACAAAGTGGGTCTTTTCGAAGTGGCTGACAACGGAACGCTGTTTCTGGATGAGGTCGGCGAATTGCCGCTGACGATTCAGGTTAAACTTCTGCGCGCGATTCAAGAGAGAATCATCCGCCGCGTAGGTGCGACTGATGATATGAAAGTGGAAGTGCGGATTATCGCCGCTACTAACCGAAATCTTGAAGACATGGTGGCTAAAGGCACTTTCCGACAGGATTTGTTTTACCGTTTAAATGTTATCAACATCAAGACGCCGGCACTGCGTGAGCGTCAGGATGATATCCCGTTGTTAGCGAATCACTTCTTGGCGAAGTACAACGAAAAGCTGAACAAATCGATCGCGTCTATTTCGACTGAGGCGATGAATATTTTAAAAGGCTACAGCTATCCGGGTAACGTTCGTGAGCTGGAAAATATGATTGAACGTACAGTCGCGCTTGAGTCGGGTTCTACGATTCTGCCGGAGTCGTTGCCGCCGATGGTGAATACGCCTTCCGGCCGCAAAATGGCTTCCAGCAACGAGATCGAGATCGGTGACAGCGGCCTTGATTTAGACAAGGTGATGGGTCAGATTGAAAAAGAACTTCTCATTAAAGCCATTCATACTGCAGGCGGCGTAAAGAAAAAGGCAGCGAAGCTGTTAAATATTTCTTTCCGGTCGATGCGTTACCGTGTCGAAAAATATAATCTCGGTGTCGTTGGCGACGATGAGCTTGATGAGGATTAATCAAAATCACAGCGGAAGGTAAAAAAGAATGACCACAGAAGTTCTGTCCACATTCTTTTTTGCTGCGGCCATGCTTCACAGCTTTTCAACCGGCTTCTTTGCCGGTTTGGCGCATAAGTACGAATCAAAAAAAATTCTGTATACAATTCTGCACTGGCTTGCCGAAGTGGAGCTGGTGTTTATTATCTGGAGCGTGGTGTTTCTTTGCTATTGGGCTGCCAGTGAAAGCGCGGCGGCTCCTGTGCAGTACCTGCGGGTACTGAATGTAACCGAACCGCTTTTTATTTTTTGCATCATGCTGGTCTCTTCAACCCGGCCGGTAGTGACCGCCACAAGACGTGTTCTGCTTTGGATCAGCCTGCAGGGGGCTTCCCTCGTTAAAATTAATCCCCTGGTGGCGCAGTTTTTTACGATTATGACAGTGGGGCCCCTGCTAGGTTCTTTTATTACAGAGCCGGCGGCTATGACCATTACCGCGCTTTTGCTGTACAGAATGGTTGATAAAGAAAGGACGCCACAAAGTTTCTTGTATGTGGTGCTGGCCTTTTTGTTTGTAAATATTTCGGTAGGGGGTTCGATGACTCCCTTTGCAGCGCCGCCGATTTTAATGGTCGCAAGACCGTGGGCCTGGGGTTTAAGAGAAGTATTTTTTAATTTAGGAATTCCGGGATTACTAAGCGTTGTGTTCAACAGCTTTGTACTCACGTTTTTCTTCCGTAAAAAGTTAAACGATTACTTAATACCGCTTGAAAACGACCGCTATTACATTCCTAACGGTGTAACGGCAACTCATTTCATGACATTGCTTTTACTGATCGTTTTCTCTCATTACCCTCAGTATTTTATTCCGGTGACGGTCGCATTTGTGGTCTTCGTTCAGTTTACGCGCGATCATCAGGATGAGCTGAAGTTTCGCGAGTCGGCTTTGGTTGCGGTTTTTCTGCTTGGACTTATCATCTTCGGAAACATGCAAGGCTGGTGGGTTTCAAAATTAATTGCAGAACTTGAAGCAACGGCTTTATTCTTCGGTGCTGCAGCTTTAACTTCGATTACCGACAATGCTGCCTTAACCTATTTAGGTTCACAGGTTCCGAACCTCAGTGAAGTTTCAAAGTGGGCGCTAACGGCAGGCGCGTTAGTCGGTGGCGGGCTGACGATCATTGCAAATGCTCCAAACGTCGCGGGATTTTCTATTCTTAGCCCTAAATTTGAGGGTTCACTCAATGCGCTGAAGCTATTAAAAGCCGCGCTGATTCCAACGGCTGTAGCTGTTCTGACGTATTATTTATATCTTTTGCTTTAAGATTTTTTCGAAAAAAATTGCCGGTACAAATGCGGACCGAATAAGAGTAATACCGCACTGCTGGTTAAGATAAACGCGTATGGTGCGGTTGCAGAAAGTTTTTCGTTAAATAAATAGCTGGCGATAATACTGGCCAGCACGGGCTCAATCAGTTTCCCGCAGGTCATCATGCTGAGATCCATGTAATGAACAAGATAGGTCATCGTGAAATGGCCAAAAAAGGTCGGAAGTAAAACAAGGCCCGCAACTGCAACCCATGAAACCGGCTCGTAACCGGTAAGGGGAGCGCCTGTAAATAGAATGCAAATGCCGAAAGCCAGCGCGCAAATGAAATACTGCCCGAAGGCATAAAGCTCGTTATCATAATGCCTTCGCGCTTTCTTGCTGGTCAGCATATACGCCGCAAAAAGAATGGCAGAAAGAAGCGAAGACAGGTCTCCCATGTTCATTTGGCCCGACAGACTGAGCCCGGGAGAAACCAGCACAAACACGCCGATAAGCGCCAGGATGTAGGAGCAAATCAGCCGGAAGCTTAACTTTTCTTTGAAAAAAATGACGGCGCCCAGCGACGACCACACAGGGTTCGAAGAGAAGATGATCATACCGTTTGAAATTGTCGTATTCTTTGCGGCGTATTTGAAGGTCCATAAGTGCATGAAGAAAAACAGCCCGGATATGACGACCCAGTACATATTCTTATCAAAAGCGGGAAGCTTAATGCGCTTAATGAACAGAATCCAAAGACTCAAGAGCAAAGCGGCAAAACCAAGACGGTAAAAGCCTAAAACTTCAACTGGCATGTGATTGAGTTTGGCCCAATTTGAAGAGGTCGCGAGGCAGAATAAAGCTAAAAAATACAGCAGTGTGCGCAGCATGTTATGTGTTTGATTTCTATTATGAATTCGATCATGCTTTATCGGTGAAGACAACATTTAAAGTTCATGATGAAAGGAACATCCAAATGAATAAAATTGCTCTAGTTGCTGTAGCAGGTCTGTTTTTGACTTTAACAGCTTGTAACAAACCTGATTTGAAATCTGACAAAGGCCAGGCTTCATATGCTATCGGTCAGCAAATCGGTAAAAATTTGAAAGCGCAAAATATCGAAGTTGATCCTAAGACTTTAGCTGCTTCATTAGCAGATGCTGCTCAAGGCAAATCTGAAATGAAAGACGAAGAAATTCAAAAAGCCATGATGAAACTTCAAGAAATGGCAATGAAGAAGCAAGCTGAAGAAGGCGAAAACAATAAAAAGAAAGCTTCTGAATTCTTAGAGAAAAATAAATCTGCTGAAGGTGTTAAAACAACAGCTTCTGGTCTTCAATACCAAGTTATTAAAGAAGGCGACGGCGCAGTTCCTAAAAAAGAAGATTCAGTTAAATGTCACTACACAGGTACATTGATTGATGGAACTAAATTTGACTCTTCAGTTGACCGTGGTCAGCCTGCTGAGTTCCCGGTTTCTGGCGTTATTCCAGGCTGGACAGAGGCTCTTCAGTTAATGAAAGTTGGTTCTAAATACAAACTTTTCATTCCACCTGAGTTAGCTTACGGTCCTGCAGGCCGCCCAGGCATTCCACCGAATTCAGCATTAGTATTCGAAGTTGAATTGCTTGAGATCGTGAAGCAAGCTGCAGCTCCGGCTCCAGGCAAAGCTCCAAAAGCTAAGAAGTAATTTTACATGAGCTTCGATTTTAAGAAGGATCCATTCGAGAATTTCTTAAAGTCATACAAAGAGGCTCAGTTAAAAGGAGTGCCGGACGCAAACGCGATGGCACTCGCAACAGTAAATAAAGAAAATCAACCCTCTGTTCGGATTGTGTTTTTCAAAGAATTCTTTGAAATGAATCAAAACAGGGGGTTTTGTTTTTATACGAACTATCACGGCCGTAAAGCCCAGGATATGCAGGATAACCCGAAAGTTTCGGCTAATTTCTTCTGGCCACACCTGGATCATCAGGTGCGCATAGAAGGCTATGTTGAAAAGCTTCCGCGCGAAGTCTCTGAAAAATATTTTGCCTCACGTCCTCGTGCCAGCCAGATCGGCGCATGGGCCTCTGAACAATCAGAAGAGATTTCGTCTTACGATGTTTTATTGGATAAAATCACTGCACTTGAAGAAAAGTACAAAGGGCAGAATGTTCCGTGCCCTCCGCATTGGGGCGGATACGCCTTGTTTCCGCTGGAAGTTGAATTTTGGTTCGGAAAATCGGGCCGTATTCACGAACGATATGTCTACCGCAAGACCGCAGGCGGCTGGGACCGCTTCATGAGATCACCGTAAATGAAAATTCTTGTTACGGGCTTTAAACCATTTTTAGGGGAGAAAATAAATCCCAGCGAAATGCTCGCGAGTGAGCTTGAGCAGAACTTTCCAGAAGTGTCCGCATTAGTTTTACCTGTCGAATTCGGTAAAAGTTTTGAAATTCTGAAAAAGCATTTAC
This sequence comes from Pseudobdellovibrio sp., assembly GCA_020696855.1. Lineage (GTDB taxonomy): Bacteria > Bdellovibrionota > Bdellovibrionia > Bdellovibrionales > Bdellovibrionaceae > Pseudobdellovibrio. The sequence continues at coordinate 24,097 of JAJFMT010000008.1, read as the reverse complement.
AGGATCATACTTACGATTACGTTATTGAGATCGGCCAGGCCGCTGGCCGCAGTAAAATCTGTTTTGAAAAAATCGGGCTTAACTGGGTGCAAACCGAACACAAAGATGAGTCGGGCAGTCAGCCACAGTCCGGCAGCATTGCTGAGGGGCCGCTGGCACTGATGACGACGTTTCCCGTCGACACTGTCTACCAGAAATTGAAGGCCGAACAGTTTCCGGTTGAGATTTCTTTTTCAGCAGGAGCTTTTGTTTGCAATGATCTTTACTTCAGAACTCTGAATGAATTTAAAAATTTGAAAACGGTGTTTGTGCATGTTCCGCTGATTGAAGTGCAGGCGATGGAATCCAAAAAACCTTTTTTAAGTTACAGTGAAAGCCTACTTTGTTTTTCAGAGCTCATCACTATTTTGAAAGAAAGTTAAGGACGGAATGAATTCAAAGTTAAAACTGGCAGTTTTCGTGTTTTTCATTCTGGGATTTTCTGTTTTAGCAGCGATTGCTGTCCGAAAAGAAATGTTTGTAGATGCCATGACGAGAGTTTTGGGGCAAACATATGAAGCCGAAGTGAAAGGCAAAACCTGGAAGGAATTCGATTTCCCTTGTAAAGATGATAAAACTAAAACCTGTCAGGGGTTTCATTTTTATGTGGCGCTGGGCTGGCAGTCTGCAGAGGGGCAAGCGGGCGGAGCCATGAGAGTCACTGACAAGCAGTATGATCAGCTACGAGAAGGCCAATCAGTTCAGATTATGGTCTACAAAGATAATATGATTTTGAAATAAATTAGTGAACTGCCGTTGGAGCCACTAAGTAGAATTCCGGAATTTCTACGTCGAAGCTTTCGCCGTTTTCATCAACGAATTGGTAAAAACCCTTCATGCTGCCAGAGCTTGTTTTTAGCGGGCAGGCACTGTCGTACTCAAAGGTTTGCCCCGGAGTGATCTTAGGCTGCAGTCCCACAACTCCCGGCCCGCGGACTTCTTCAACGTGGCCTAAAGCATCTGTGATGATCCAATGACGGCTGATCAATTGTGCGGGAGAGCTGCCGGAATTTTTGATGGCAATCTTGTAAGCGAAAAAAAACTTGTTCTGATCCGGAGCCGATTCAGAATCAACGTAGACCGATGTGGTTGTGATGCGGAATTCCGTATGTGTGGTTTTTTTTAAGCTCATAAGCCGATTCTGAACTTAATCTCAGAGCTTTTCAAGAGTAAAAAATAACGGGTAGTGATCAGAAGGTAGACGAAGTTTGTCATCTAAGTTGCGCGGCTGCTCTATAGCAAATCCGAACTCATCTTTGTACCGATACACGTCAGCAGATCCCGGTTTTATTTTTTCGTATAAGTGTTTCGAAACAAAACAGTAGTCGATTTGCTTTCCTTCAACTTTCGTATTGTTTTTAACTTGATAAAATGTCGAACGTTTTTCGATGCTTAGGTTTGCTAGCTCAAGTACATCCTGCAAATCTGTTTCTGCGTAGAGCGGCGCAAACTCAAGGTCGGTATTGGTTTTTCCGGCATAGCCATTCATGTCACCCGCGAAAATAATAGGTGTTTGCGGATGCTTTATTGAGAGTTCTTTGTAGATGTCAATGCATGTGCGAAGCTCTGCGGTTCGTCGTTCTGTACCGCCCGGGTCAATGCGTTCAGGGTCCAGTCTGGACTTCAAATGCGTTAACAAAATAATAAGGTAAGGCTCACTGCCGGCGGCGTCTGTCAGCTTCAGCTCAGCACAGTCGCGTGAAAAATACTGGGTGGTGGCCTTGATGGGGTAGCCGGTTTTCTTCGACAGGACCTCGTGCGGATAAAGAAAATTCAACGGGCGCTCTTTGTGACTGTTCAGGTGGTGCGTCAGCTTTTTATCTTTGCGGATAAGAAACCCTACGTCGATATTGCGGTCGGAATTTCCTTCGATCAGGACCGTGTGATACAAATCATCTAAAAAAAGCTTATTGAAGTTCTTAAGTGACTCTTCTCCGCCCACTTCGCATAACATCATGATGTCCGGAAGTTCGGCTTTGATAATCTGGGCGATTTGTATGCACTTCGGCAGGGATTTATTTTCGTATACCGAACCTGATAAGGCCTGCCACTGGGCCTCGTTCAGTTTCATATAATGCGGCGGTACCGGATGATCAAAAAGCAAAAACAGATTCTCGGCATTGAATAACCCGATCCGCAAGCTATCGGACGCGCCGGTGCGAGACGAATCCTGCGCACTGCTTTGGCCCGATAGAATAGGGTTATTTGTTGATCCTGCTGTCATAGTTAAGGCACCATTATAACAAAGGAAAACGGCCTTAGATAGGAGAATCCGTGAGCATTCCAGCAGTTGTAAAATCAAATCTCAAATTCGAAATTAATTCTAAGGGAACGCAGCCAAATGCAGTTGTTTTTGTGCTGGCTCAAAGAAAGTCAGTTGAACGAAAAAAAATGTTCAAAAAATTTGTCGAACTTCATGCTCTGGATTCTCAAAAAGAGTTACTTTTAAATTCCGAAAAGAAAACACTTAATTTTACCGGAAAGCAAAATCTCGTTTGGTTCATCCAAGCGCCTGATATCAAAAAGGGCCAGCACAACGGTCTTTTGGATGAATCCAATTATCAGTGGTTCCGTGATCAAGGTGCAGCCGTGGTAGCGCAATTAAAAGCCCAGAAAATTTCTGAAGTCAGTTTGCAGTTATTCGATTTGCAAGAAGGCGATTTACGCGGACTAATCGTGGGTATGGAGCTTGCCACTTATAATTTTTTAAACGCATATAAAAACGATGTTCCGAAAATGACGGTTAAACTTTCCGGTGAAGGAAATAAATCAAAGACCGATAAGCTAATGTCTGAAATCACTGCGGCCCAGGTGGAAGCCTTGGGCGTACAAGTGGCCAGACACCTGGTGAATTTGCCGCCGAACGATGTGAACCCTGAGACTGTTGAACAGATTATCAAGCGCGATCTTTCGCTTCCTAAAGACACCGTTAAAGTTACAGTTTGGGATGATAAAAAATTGCTGGCAGAAGGAATGGGGCTTCATCATGCTGTCGGTAAAGGTGCCGAGTTCGGCCCGCGCATGGTGCATATCCAGTACAGACCTAAAAAGAAGAACTCTAAAAAACCGATCGCTTTCGTCGGTAAAGGCATAACTTTTGACACCGGCGGTTTAGATATCAAGCCGTCGTCAGCAATGCGCCTGATGAAGAAAGATATGGGCGGCGCTGCTGCGGTGATCGGTCTTGCGTACTGGGCCGCGCACGCGAACTACGGCCGTGCCTGTGATTTTTATTTAGCACTGGCAGAAAATGCGGTTGACGCAAAAGCAATGCGCCCGAGCGACGTTTACAAATCGCGTGCGGGATACTTGGTTGAAATCGATAACACTGATGCCGAAGGCCGTCTGGTTTTGGCAGACGTAATGGATGTAGCAGCGAAACAAAAAGAAACGCCTGAATATTTAATCGACCTGGCAACGTTAACCGGCGCCATCAAAGTGGGGCTTGGTGCCGATGTCGCTGGATTGTTTTCCAACGACGACAAATTAGCGGCGCAAATTCAGCAAGCGGGCCAGCAGTCAGGCGAACCGAACTGGAGAATGCCACTGGTGCAAAAGTATTTCGGTTCGATGTCGTCAAACTTCGCTGATTTTAAAAATTCAGGCGAAAGCTTCGGGGGCGCAATTACGGCTGCCTTATTTTTAGAAGGCTGCCTTATTTTTAGAAAAATTCTGCAATGGTTTGAAGTGGGCTCACTTGGATATTTACGCCTGGACAGATAAAGTTCAGGGCCCGTATCTGCAAACCGGCGGCAGCGGACAGCCGGTGCAGTCGATGATCGCGTGGCTGAAGTCTCAAATTTAAATTTGCTGCGTGGAAATTTGATGCGCACTGTTTCTGGTGCGCACAAGGTGACTTTTAAATTTTTTTGAAAAACTACTGAGCTTCGAGGAGCTTATGAATTTTCTCAGGCACGAGCTTCTTCCAGCCTTTGTCTTTTTTCTTCATCAGCTTTCTGACATCGTCTGAGTGAATGAATTCCGAAAGCTCGTCACAGCCGGCGATATCCTGAATCATATTACTTTCAATGAAGTGCCGGTAAATATTTTTAACTTCCGGTTTCGGGAAGAAACTTTTTGTTAATAAGCAAATGTCAGCTGTCTTATGAGGGTAAATATACAGGCGTGAAAAGCGCCCCAATAATTTCGACATACCCTCTAACAAACCGCCTTTTAAGTCGAAGTAGTAAGACTCATCAAACAGCTTCTCTAAGTGAGTAGCGCCGATGACAATCGCTAAAGGTGACGGAGTCGAGATGCGAATGAATTCCTTTAACTGGTAAAACAGAGTAAAGCCAGTGACCAATACAGGGATGTTCAGCTGATTGATCATCTTCACACGCTCATAGGCTTCGTCGGTTGAAACGTGAGTTTTTTTAATGCGGTTATCAATCGTGAATTCAAATAATCCAAGCAAATCCTGATTTTTGACATTGAATTCTTTTTTGAAGTGCTCTTGCCCGCGCTGAAACATTGAATTCTTTTTTGAAGTGCTCTTGCCCGCGCTGAAAAATATCTAAGTGTGTGTTCGTCACAGGGTGAAAGAATCCGCGCTGAATCAGTAAGGATTTGCCCCACAGAAAATCCTGCGGGTTTTGCACTTGTCCTGAAGAATCTACCAGGCAAGCCTGGCTGTAGCCTTTTTCAACCAGCAACAAATTAAAATACAAGCCATCGAATTTTTTAAATTCAGAACCCGAAAAATAAATCGCGTCAACGGCTAAGGCCTCCGGTTTGATTTGATCGAACATGCCCGTTAAGAATTCCTGCATGCTCTTCCTTTTGTAAAAACAGCTGTGCAGCAAGTTGACTCCAAGCTTACTTAGAGTTTCCTGCTGCTGAAGACGGTATTTATCCAGCATGCGGACATGCAGTTTTACTTCTTGCGGCTCTGATCCCGGCGACGACTGAAATTTTACACCCATCCACCCGTGGCAGGATTTTTTGTCTGCACCCGATGCGGTGGCAACGGTGTCGGCAAAACTGAAGAAGCATGTGCTTTTCGCGCGGGAAGGCCCTAAGCGCTCAATTAACTTTTCGTATTCACGGTCGAGCATTTTATCAAGACGGGGAAGGCAAACGTAACGTCCGCTTTTTTCTTTTCCGTAAATGATATCACTGTAGGTCATGTCGTAAGCTGAAATAGTTAAAGCAATCGTTTGTGAAGCTTTGCCGGCCTGAAAAAACTGGCGGGCCACTTCCTGGCCGGCGCCGATCTCTGCGAACGTACCGTAAAATTGCGGGTCAAGATTTATATCGAGAGCTTTTTCTAAAATCGTTTTTGTACGTGAATGATCTGACATAAATTAGTTCTTCTGAGTCGGTTCGGTTTTGATCCAACCGGTTAATGCGAGACTCATCGCTTTTTCTACCGAGATGTCAACGGGGCGTATTTGGCTTCGGTCTACAACCATCGTGTATCCGCCCATACCGTAACTTAGTGGCATATAAACGGCTACTTTTTCAGGACCCAACCCCAGCGCCTCGACATCGCCGAAGTGTTCTCGCGTGACTAAACCGAGCGCTTCTTTGCCGTGGTCGAATTTTACCATCACAACTTTTTGTAAGGAATTAGCGCCCTTTTTTGAAAATAAATTCATAAGGTCGCGCAAAGGAGAATAAACGACTTTGATAAACGGAACTTCCGTCAGCTTTTCCTGCAGGCGGTGAAGAATGCCGGCCGTGATAAAGTTATTTACCAGAATGCCAAGCACGAAAATCAGTATCAGAGTTGCTAAGAAGCCAAAGCCGGGAATGTAAGTGTTTGCAGGCAGTATCTGGATAAGAAAGGTGCCCAATAAATTCTCAACGATGGTGACGCCAGCATATACTATGTAAATGGTGACGGCCATGGGCAGAAAGCTGACGAGACCACTGATGAAAATTTTCTGGATTTTGCTCATTTGCTTTATGATTCACGAGGTCAAAAGAAAGGTCAAGGAGGGCTTTTTGTTGTCACTCGGTTTAATACTCTCTAAATTCTTTCAACTTAATCAAAAACCGGAGAAGTTTATGAGTAAAAAGCTGTTAGTTTTATTAGTTATCTTTGTGGCTTTAGCGGCGCAGGCGCACGAGAAAATCGAGCTTGGTCTTGGAGCAGGTAATACCCACGAAGCCGGCGGTGAAGCGTTCAATTCAGCGGCCTCTTCAGGTGACGGCCACAATTTCTGGCTGGGTTACGGTTTAGACGATAACTGGGGTGTGGAGCTGGGTTTAGACAAATTAGACTTTGACGGTATCGATTCTAAACATCAATTGATCAGCATGGGCGCCGTTTACCGCTGGATGCCGGGTGCGTTTATTCACCCTTTGGCAAAAATTGCGGTCGCTACTGCGGAATCAACAAGTGCACTTGATGTAAAAACAAATTCTTTGGCAGCAAAAGGTGCAGCCGGTTTAGAAGCGGAGTGGAAGTACATTTCTGCCGGTGTTCTTGCAAATGTTTACCACATCGTAAAATCTGACGATGCTGCGAACTTAAAAGGAACGCAGGCTGTACAGCCTTCACTTTTTATCACGTTTCATACCGCTTTAGATGCGGCTGAAGAAGAAAAGGAAACTTCGGTTTCTCAGGCTCCTGCTGTTACCCCGGCAAAACCGGCTGAAGACACAGACAAAGACGGGATCGCCGATGGCGACGACAAATGCCCGAACACGCCGGCAGGTGTTGCCGTTAACCAAATCGGCTGTTCTGAAAAAGAAAAAGCTTCTGTTCGTCTGAAAGTGAACTTCCTTTCAAACAAATCTGATCTTCAATCTATGTACTTTGCTGAAGTGAATAACTTAGCTGACTTCATGAAAAAATTCCCTGAAACAAAAGTTGAAATTGCAGGTCACACTGACAGCTTGGGTGATGCTGACAGAAACAAAGAGTTATCACAGAAACGTGCTGAATCTGTTAAAGCGGCCCTTGTTGCTGCCGGAGTAGAAGAAGCCCGCTTAACCGCTGTAGGCTACGGTTCTACTCAGCCTGTGGCGGACAATAAAACGAAAGCGGGACGCGATCAAAACCGCCGTGTAACCGCTGAAATCTCTATTGATGTTGATAAGAAAAAGTAAATAAAAAGCTCCGAAGCTTATCAAATTGAGACAAAAACGAAGACGCCCTGAAAGGCGTCTTTTTTTTTCTGTAAATGAGTTGATCATTTTGTTTCGAATTTTGACCTATTTTGAGAGAATGTAGACCTAATATTTAGTTACTAAAGTCTATCCCCGATAATAAATTCATGTTGAAAAGTAATTGGGGAACGTCACTTCTAATTTGCGTATTGTCATTGTCTTCATATGCCCAGGTCAGTGGCCCACAAGCTGTTGCAGGCGAATACATCGTAAAGTTCAGAAAGAACGCCGGTGGTGTTGCTAAGGGTTTAAAAATGGTAAGTAAGCTGGGATCATCGATTTCAGTTAAAGCCGTTATGGGTGCAAGCCTCATGCATGTGAAGGTGAACTCTGACGCTGCTAAGGACGCTCTTCTTTCAAGCCCTGATGTTGAATTTATCGAACCTAACTATCTATTAAGTGTAAATCCAACGGAAGTAAGCCCGCTGGGCTCGCCTCCATCTAACTCTGATGAGTATGTACAGTCAGGTGCAGATTCAAAAGTTCGTGTTACTGATTCTTGGGCTATCCAAAAACCTTATGATCAAGGTTCCAAAACAGTCGTAGCGGTTATCGATACAGGTTTAGATTCAAGCCATAAGTTGTTTGCAGATTCCGGTGCCATTTGGACAAACAGCGCCGAAGCCAGCGGTTCTCCGGGCGTGGATGACGACGGGAACGGGCTTGTCGACGATATCAATGGCTGGAACTTCGCAGCTAACTCAGCCAATAACTATGATGATAATGACCACGGAACACATGTTGCCGGTATTATCTTAGGTGTTGGCCAGGACATCGTGGCTTATCCGGTTCGCGAATCTAAAGTAAAAATTATGGCGCTTAAGTTCCTGGATGCAAACGGTTCAGGTTCAACTTCTTCTGCAGTTCGTGCGATCTACTACGCGGTTGCAAAAGGTGCCAAAGTTATCAATAACTCTTGGGGCGGATCTTCTTACTCACAGTCGTTACACGAAGCTTATACTTACGCGTATAACAACGGTGTTGTGATTGTCTCTGCTGCCGGAAATTCAAATTCAAATAATGACAGCGTGGCGATGTATCCTTCAAATCTGGATACTCCTAATAACATTTCTGTTGCGGCTACTGATGATTCTGACAGAAGAGCCAGCTTTTCTAACTACGGTGTGGCTTCAGTAAATGTGGGCGCCCCTGGCGTAAGAATTTTAAGTACAGTTCCGGGTTCGGGTTGTATTGATCCTGGCTGCTTTCAGATGATGTCAGGTACTTCAATGGCAACGCCATTTGTTGCGGGTATGGCAGCGCTGATTCTGCGTGAAGCTCCGCAATTGTCTGCTTATCAGGTTCGTGGCGTGATTTTAGGTTCTATCGACACTGTTTCGGGTCTTGCAGATAAAGTTGCAACCGGTGGCCGTGTGAATGTTTACAAAGCGATCCAAAATGCAGTTAACTCTGCTTCGACTGCGGCGTGGAGCCCGACTTACGAGCCGGATTACAAAGCAAGCCGTAGCCCTGCTTCAGCAGAAGCTCCGGGCGGAGCCGCTGCAGGTTGCGGTTTGGTGAAAGCGATCGTTGATACTACAGGCGGAAGCGGTGGCGGCGGTGCTGCAGGCACTGCGGCTGATATTTTCTTAGTATTAACAGTATTGTTCTTACCACTGATCGTTGCATTGAACTTACGTGCTAAACAGGTAGTGGCACGCGTATCAATGGCTGACCGACGTGTGTTCCAGCGTTTTGCACTCGCTAAACAGGCGACTCTGCAAATCGGTGATGATCAGCAGGTTAATATTACGACGGCCGACATCTCACTTGGCGGTATTTCGTTCAGCTCTGTTACCGGTTTAGAAAAAGGTCAGGTCATCGAAGTTAAATTCGCTGACGGATCTCAGTCTGTAAGAGCAGAGGTTGTTCGTGCAGGCACTAACGGCGTATACGGTCTGAAGTTCTTAGACGTATCTGACGAAGTGAAATTTGAAATCGAAGCTTGGACACAAGGTTTGGCACCGACGCGCTAAAAAAGCGAGTATTAAACCGACGCGCTAAGCGAGAATTAAAACAAATAATTGAACTCAAGAGCACTCAGCAAAAACTGAGTGCTTTTTTTATTACGGCAGCATCGTGCCTTTTAAGATCAGGCTGGCACATGTAAAGTAGACGACGATTCCGATAACGTCCACGATCGTGGCAACCATCGGTGCAGACGCAGAGGCCGGGTCAAGCTTCAGCCGGCGTAATAAGAAGGGCAGCATCGAGCCCGTGATTGTTCCCCAGAGCACAACGCCAACAACTGAAAACGCAACGGTCATCGCAATCAATCCATAGTGAGGGCCGAACTGCTGTTCGCGCCAAGGCCAGAAGAAAACCCGTAAAAACCCGACGACACCGAGGCAGGCACCAAGGCTTAACCCGGTTAAAACTTCGCGGCCGAAAACGCGGTAAATATCACGCGGACGCACTTCACCCAGCGCCATAGCACGAATGATTAGGGTTGAAGCCTGTGACCCGCTGTTACCGCCGGAGCTGATAATTAAAGGTATGAACATGGATAGAACAATGGCTTGCGCCAGTTCGTCCTCAAAATAACCCATCGCACTTGCAGTGAACATTTCGCCCACGAATAGAATTACGAGCCAGCTCCCGCGCTTTTTTAACATCTCAAGAATCGAGATCTGCATGTAAGGAGCGTCAAGAGTTTCAACGGCACCCAATTTATGGATATCTTCTGTAGCTTCTTCCTGAACAACCTGAGCGATGTCATCGAAAGTAACGATACCGACCATTTTGCCGTCGTTGTCGATAACCGGAATCGCCATCAGCTCGTGCTTGGCAAAGACCTGCGCGATATTTTCCTGATCCATTTCAACGGAAATCTGCACCACATCGTCGTGCATGATTTCAGAAACTTTTTTATTGGCAGCCGAAGCAAAAAGCTCACGGAAAGAAACAACGCCGACCAGCCGCTGGTCCACATCCAATACGTAAGAGTAATAAACAGTTTCAACCTGAGTTTTAGCCTGAATGCGGATATAGCTGATGGCCTCATCCACATTCATGTTCGGGCGAAGACGGATAAAGCGGGAGTTCATCAGACCCCCGGCGTTGTCTTCCGCGTACGCCAGCAGAGCCGAAACTTCACGCTTGGTCTGCGGGTCCAGCAAAGACAGCATGTCTTCTTTTTTTTCTGAATCTACTTCCTGAATCAAATCGGCCGCATCATCGGGCGCTAAAAGGCGGATCCACGAACGCATTTCTAAATGTGGCAAATCCTGGATCAGCTCATACTGATCAGCTGGGCTTAGATTTAAAAATAACTCTTCGGCGTCGGTGCGTGAAAGGGAGTTGAATTGTTCAAGGCGCTTTTCCGTTGTCAGTTGAGACCAGTTGTCTTCAACTGAGGCCATATCCTGAAGTTCAGCGGCTTCGGCTTTTTCATTGATATCGGAGGCTTGGTTTTCTTCATTTTCCACAATGGCCTCCTTTTTTCGATTACGATTTTGAATTCACTCAACCGCAATGATCATAAGAAATAATAAACTAAATAAAATTTCTGATTATTTTCCGGTAACTTACCTTTTTTCTTTAAAAGCCTCAAGCACTTCTTTTGAAGGCCCTAACTTTTTAATTTTTCCGTTATCGAGCCACAAGACTAAATCGCAATCTTCGACTGTCTGTAGACGGTGAGCAATCCGTATTTGGGTCTTATCAGCAAGTAATTCTTTCAAGGCTTTGTTCATGAGGGTTTCTGATTGCGGGTCCACATTGGAAGTGGCCTCATCAAATATGAAAATCTGAGCATTCTGTAAGAGCCCGCGTGCCAGGCTCAGCAGTTGTTTTTCCCCGTAAGATAGATTTTGGCCCCGCTCTACAACAGCATCATTTAATGAGGTTTTTAAACCCACCTTTTTCAGAATCGATTCAAGTTCCCGGTTTTCTCTTTTTTTGAAAAGGTCTAAATTGTCGCGGATGGTTCCGGTTAAAAAGAGCTGATCCTGCGAAATAACTGAAAATAATGAGCGGTGTTTTTCCAAATCGGGTTCATTAAAGCCGTTAATAAAAACCGCGCCCTTATCGACCGGGTAAAGCCGTAACAATACGGATATCAGGGTCGACTTTCCGGAGCCGGTACGGCCCACAATTCCCAGCTTTTGCCCCTTTTCAAGTTTGAACGAGATACCTTCCAGAATTAAGTGTTCTGAAGCCGGATAACTGAAAGAAACGTTTTCGACCTGCAGGTGATTTTCGGGTTTTGTTTCCGGCCGGTGCTCAATTGCTGCCGGTGTTTTAGATTTTTTTGGGTGCGACGTTGAAAAGTCCGAATAAGGCGGAAGCATAAGACCGCTTTCTATCGGAAGGCGTATGTACTCATCCATTTTTTCAACGCCGGCAAAGGCTTCTTCAAACTGCGAAAACCATTCGAAAAACATTTGCAGCGTGTTGGTGGCCAGCATCGTAAAACTTAAGACAACACTCGTAAGACCGATGCCAATGACGTTGCTGCGAATTAGATAAATACAAATAGCGCCATTCACTGCAAACAGAACTGTCGAAAGAATATTAAGCTCCATTGAAAAGCGGGTTACGCGCCAGAAGACCAGCCATTTCATTGAAAGATACTTTGCATCAAACTCCATGAACTTTTTTGTAAACGAAGCCGATTGATTGTTCTGGCGGATAATCGTTGCGCCCTGGACAGTCTCTGAAAAGTGCGAAATTGAAGGGGCTCTGCGGGTCGAGAGTTCACGGCGTGTTTCGCGCAGCTTGGCCTGGTTTCTGACAAGCAGGAAATAATAGATGATGGCTGAAACGCTTAAAGTTAAAAGAAACAACGGGTGAATCAGTAATAACAAAATTGTAATCGATATGAGATCAAACAGAATCGACAAAAATTCGGCCAATGGGCCGCCGAAAAGCCTGAAGACATTTCCGTAATCGCTTGAAAAGCGCGTTGTGATTTTACCTACGGGCTGCGATTCAAAAAACGAAACCGGAAAGCGCGAAACGCGGTAAGTGGTTTCGTCATAGATTCTTGAAACTGCCTGTGCCGAAAGACTCGAAAATAAAGTTCGGAAAGCCAGCGTTAAAACAAATGAAACAATCGCGAGCGTCAGAATTTTAAAGAACAGCGGTTTTAAATTGTCAGCTGTTACCTCGGGAACATGATCGATGTATACCCCGATAATCTGAGAGTTCGACAAGATTAAATAGCGGCCGATGAACCCCGCTATAAATAAAATGAGAATACGCAGGATGTAAGGGCGGTATGCCTGAAGTAAAGTATCGTAGACCGTTTTAGAATAGGATTGCAGTTTGGGTTTACTCACACCAGCCCCTTAATAAAAGACTGATAGCGAGGGTCAGCTAAAAAATCCTGCGAGCTTCCATCGAATTCAATGCGGCCGTCATTCAGAAAAATAATGCGGTCACAGTAAGGCAGTGCCGTAAATCTCTGCGTCGTCAGCAAAAGCGAGCCGGCGGTGTTTTTATGTTTTAAAAATTCCTGAATCATTTTGTGTTCAGTCGAGATATCAACGGCGCTTAGCGGGTCATCGAGGATCAAAAGATTTTTTGGGTCCATCAGCTGGCGGGCAAGACTGACTCTCTGCTTCTGGCCTCCGGATAAATTAACACCGCGTTCGCCGATGACGGTTTCAAGGCCTTCATGCAAACGGTCCAGCTCAAAGTTGAACTGCGCCTGTTCTAAGTGCTGTAAAACCTTTTCGTCGTAATCGGGCGGGGAGTGGTAATAAAAATTCATGTTGTCGCGCAAGGTAGCACTCATAATGAAGTGCTCTTGGGGAAGATAACTCGTATGTGACGAGTAAAACCGCTCTGCTTCAAAGGGTGTTTCTTTTATCAGAGATTTAATCAGAAGGCTTTTGCCGGAACCAACGGGGCCGATCAATGCAATCAGCTCATGCGGGCCGACCGTGAAGCTAATGTCTTTCAGAACATGGCGGGTGCCGATGTGCAGGTTCAGCTTTTCTACTTCCAGCAGCGAGTTTTCTGATTTCGGTTTTTCTTCACGGATAACTTCCGGAGTGTTTTTTAGATTTAAGAATTCCTCAAGGCGTCTGAACGAAGTCCATGCATCAAACACGAAAGTAAAAAACCACGGCAGTTGGCGCAGCGGACGCGAAAGAAATACCGTCGTTACCCAAAGCAGCGCGATCAGATCGGCCTTTGATACAGGCTTTTCGAAATACCAGATTAAGAAGAACAGCATTCCGAGGTTCAGCCAGAACATTATGTTGGATGAAATCGAATTCATCACCTGACCGTTTGTCAGCATGTTAATTCGGTTCACGGTTTCTTCACGGCGTTTTTTTAGAATTTTATTTTCAAATCCTTCAACCCAGTTCAAAACTTTTAAGCCGCGGATATTCTGAATCCACTCGTTAACCAGCCCCATGCGGTCAGCCGCAAGAATTTTAAACCGGAAGAAGAATACTGATTGCCGGTAAGCCATCACGCTGTTCAGCGCCACCAGTGCCAGCACTAACGAGATACTGAACCCCAGCGGCAATTCATAAAAGTAGTGAAGAAACACCGGAGTTAACACCAGCGGGAACAGCGTCGTCAGCCCGTATGGAAGAGATTGCTCGAGCCAAACGGTGAGGCTCGGCACATCGGTAGCGTATATTGAAACCAGCTCTCCCACGCTGCGGTTCTGTAGCGTTAACGGTTTTAAGTTCAGGTTTTGTTTGTAAATAATTTCGGAAAGTTTTTTTTGTGCATATACCGATTCGTTTTGCCCGGCGAAAAGCGCCAGCTGATTGGCCGCCAGGTAAGCCAGTGCCAGCACGATACAGACAAAAAGTGAAATTTCAGAAAGATCCTGTACAAAAATCTTCTGATAGTACGGAACAGCCAAGCCCAGAAGTGCCGATAACAGACTGAGAACTATAATCAGCAAGCGGTAATGGGGGCGCTCTACAAATAATATTTTTAAGATGCTCTTTCCGCCGGTTGTCATTGCCGCATCCATCCTGTTAATGCAAATCGTTGGCGCCGGGCAGGAAGCACTTCATGTTCAATATCGCTTTTAAAAACAAGGAGCTGGCCGGCTAATGGCTGAATGCGAAACAGAATTTCTTCGGAATTATAACCGACAATCTGGCCGCCATCCGCCTCAGCCCAGTCGGCGTTTAAGTACAACACAAAAGAAAAAATCCTTTTATTATTTTGTTTTACCGTATCTTTGTGCCGGGCATAGTACTGGCCCGGTTCGTATATTGAAAAATGGCATTCAAACTCATTTAAAGCGATACGAAAGTAGTCCCGAAGTTCGTTTTGCAACTTGCTTAAGTCTGCCAGAACTGACTTCTCTGAATCGGTATCAGCGTTAGCGGAATCCAGCCATAAAATTTTATCGCTTCTGATTTCTTTTACGGGCGTAAGTGACTGGTTAATGCCGGCAGATCTGAACTCGTTTGAGCGTTTGCGGGCGCTGCTTTGCAGATCCAGCACTTGGCGCTTATCAACAGGAATGACGACCCAGGATTTCTCGGCGAGCTCAGAAAAATAGTGGTGAAGATCATTTGCCGCAAACACAAAGAAAGTATAGTATGGTCCTTGAGAGTTGCAAACGAATGACGAATAACACAAGAAAAAACAGACGCACATTTCTGAAGTACTCGGCAGTGATGACTGCGGCTACCGGACTGCTGTCATCGTGTGCTTCCTTTGATGATTATCTGTTCGACGATAAAAATGACCTCGATGATGAAGTCGTTATCGTCGGCGGCGGCATCGCCGGCCTTTATCTGGCTAAGCAGCTTCGCGCGAAACAGATGGAATTCAGGCTTTATGAAGCCAGCAACTATCTTGGCGGGCGCATAAAGTCCTTTTCGGGCCGTGATTACGGCGCTTCATTACTTGCAAAATCAGACGTTCTTGCGGGCCAGCTGGCTGATGAACTTAAAATGAACAGAATCGCGATGGATAAAGAAAATTATTATTTCGCGGACGGCATGCAAACACTGGTGGATTTATTAGTGGAGCGGATTATCGGTCTGATTCCTTACCGTAACTTTCGCATGCGTCACCAACTGGTCGAAATTCAGAAGCAATCATCGGGTTATGAGCTGACCTTTCAGGCGGGCCAGGGTCAAAAACGCGTACGCTGTGAACGGTTGGTTTTAGCCATCCCGCCAAGCCAGTGGGGGAGAGTGAAAGGATTGCTTGAGTTGCCGGAAATGGAAGCCGCAAAAAATCAGTACAATGCGATGGTTACAGAATCGGCTATAAAACTGATACTACCGTTAAGCTCCATTCAGGGAGTTACACGCTCGCTGGCAGAATTTAACTTAGGAAATCTGACTGTTCGGCAGATTATTAAAAAACACCCAACAGCGCTGCCTGCAGAGCTTGAGGTTTTTTATCAGACCAACATTAACTTTTCGATCGATTATATTTATTCGGAACTGAAGAAAAAATTACAGGTTAATTATCCGTTTCAAAAGCTTCCGTCCGATCAATATTACGGGTGGTCGCAAGCCTCTTTCGTACAAGGCGCATTCTTTAAATTGAACGGGCCCCTCAATAACAATAAGGCCTCGCCCCTTCAAATCATTGGCGACTCTGTTTCGGCAGTGGCCCCAAATCGAATTGAAGGTGCTCTCCAGTCGGCAAAACTTGTAGCTGAAAACCTCGTATAAGCAAAAAATAATAGCTTTAACCCCCGAATTTTAGTAGTGTTTCTCCCGAAACGGGGATAGTGAAATTTATGAGCCAATCTATTATCAATCACAAAAAAGCAAGAGCTCTTGAGATTTTAACGAACGTTAGACCTTCTCCCACTGTCGAATCCGAATTAACCGACGAAGAAAAAATCGAAAAAATTAAGAAGCACTTCAGCGAAATCATGGCAACTTTGGGTCTCGACCTTGAAGATGACAGTCTGAAAGATACACCTAAACGAATCGCGAAGATGTATGTAAATGAAATCTTCAGCGGGCTTGATTCTGAAAACTTTCCTAAAATTACAGTGATTGAAAATAAGATGGAATACGATCAAATGGTTTGTATTCAGGACATCGAAATCATGTCGATGTGCGAACATCATTTTCAGCCGATCGATGGCTACGCGACGATCGCTTACATTCCGGGTAAAAAAGTTATCGGTCTTTCTAAGTTAAACCGAATCGCTGAGTTCTTCGCAAAGCGTCCGCAGGTGCAAGAGCGTTTAACTAAGCAGATTGCGGACTGTCTGCAGTTCATTCTCGAAACGGAAGATGTGGCCGTTCATATCAATGCAAAACATTACTGTATGATTGCCCGCGGAATTCAAGACACGCATAGCACGACGACAACGTCGGATTTACGGGGCTCTTTCAAGTCCCGCCCTGAAACACGCACCGAATTTTTAAAGCAGTGCCGTACGCGTTTTAACAACACTTAAATTATTTCAGATGAGAGCTGCGTTTTAAGATCTAAACGCAGCCTTCTAAAAGTTCTCGCGCATTTTTTGATAAACTGGCGTCTTCCAAAACTCTTTTGATCTCGGCTTGTGCTTTTGCGCGTAAATCTGCAGGAAATTTTTTAACAAAGTTAAAGCTTCCGCAAAGACGGGCCGCTACCTGCGGATTTATTTTATCAACCTTTAAAATCTCATCGCAAAGCCATTTGAATGCCGGGCCGTCTGCCGCCTGAATAGCGCTGTAGTTTGTACCGAACGCCCGGTGAAGCGAGTAAATGTTGTTAGGGTTTTCAAGACTGAATGGCGGTGTCTGTGCCGCACGTTTCACATCTTCAAAAGCAGACTCAAGCGGAGACCAGGCCTGAACCTGCAGCCATTTGTTAAACACGACAGCGTCATCTTTCCATTCGGTAAAAAAGCTCTGAAGAGCTTTTGCTTTGTACTCATTGTTCGTTTGGCATAGAGTCGCCAGCGAGCTAATTTTGTCAGTCATGTTTTTAGCTGACGTGAACTGCTCGTAAGCTGTGGCTTCAGCGCCTGGAGTGCCGCTTTCAACCATAAACCGAAGAAGAGTGTTTTTCAGAGAGCGGCTGCCTTTAGCATCAATGGAGTGATGTTCTTTGTAAAGGCGTTGAATGTCCGTTGAGTACTTTTCTGTGAAAGCTTTTAATAGTGCGAGCTTTGCTTTTCTGAAAGCTTTTGCATCCAGTTCAGCTTCAACCTGCGCGATAATTTCATCATCAGGCAATTGTAACATAAGAGCTTTGAATTCCGCGTCGGCTTGCTTGTCAGCTAATACCACTCCCAGCGCATCTACAATGGCAGGCTTCACGTCTGCGGCATCACCTGATTTAACTGCAGTAATAAGGCGCTGAAGCTCTTCAAGCACCATTTTAAAGGCTGCTTCACGGCGGTTAAATGTATCCGTGTCGTATTTAATTAAATGCAACAGCTCTGCGCCTGAGGCCTTCCAGTTCAGTTTGATCGGGGCCGAAAATTCGCGGTTAAGAGACAGGACCGGTTTTGAATTCACGCCGGTAAAAGTAAATGTTTGCGTTTCCTGCTTAAGATGAACGACGGCTTTTTCGTCAGAGTTATAAACGACGTCATTGGACTGAAGCTGAAGATTCTTTCCTGACTCATCCAGTAGCCCGATAAGCATCGGAATATGAAATGGTTTTTTGTTCGGCTGCTTTTCGGTAGTTGGGCAGCTTTGACGTAAAGTCAGCTGATACTCTTTTTTTGCGGCATCGTATTTTTCAGTGACTGTAACTTCAGGAGTGCCGGCCTGACTGTACCACAATTTAAATTGCGAAAAGTCAGCTTTGTTCGGAGCGGCAATCGCGTCAGCAAAATCCATGATCGTGACAGCCTGCCCATCGTGACGTTTAAAGTATTCGTTCATTCCAAGTCTGAAACCTTTACGGCCCACAATAGTCTGCATCATGCGGATAACTTCAGAACCTTTTTCGTAAATGGTCGGAGTATAGAAGTTATCAACCGCTAAACAACTTTCAGGGCGCACCGGATGTGCGTTCGGGCCCGCATCTTCAGTAAATTGCGCAGACCTCAAAGCATCAACATCACGGATTCTTTGTACCGCACGTGAGTTCAGGTCAGAAGAAAACTCCTGGTCGCGAAAAACGGTGAGGCCTTCTTTTAAAGATAGTTCAAACCAGTTTCTGCAAGTAACACGGTTTCCTGTCCAGTTGTGAAAATACTCGTGACCCACAACAGATTCAATTCGGTCAAAATCAAGATCAGTCGCCGATTGAGGATCTGCCAGCACCAGCCGTGAATTGAAGATGTTGAGTCCCTTGTTTTCCATTGCACCCATATTGAAGTCATCAATAGACACGATCATGTATTGATTTAAATCGTACTCAAGACCGTAAGTGTCTTCATCCCATTTCATTGCTTTTTTCAAGGACTCTAAAGCGTGGTGGCAGCGGTCTTGTTTGCCGTGTGAGGCAAAAACTTCCAGCTTCACTTTTTTGCCTGACTTCGTCGTATAAGAGCCTTCGACAACGCCGATGTCTCCTGCGACAAGGGCAAATAAATAACTTGGTTTTTTAAAAGGGTCTTTCCAAACCGCAACGTGGCGGCCTTCAGCCAGATCTTTTTTAGATACAAGATCACCGTTTGATAAAAGCACAGGGTACTTCTTTTTATCAGCTTCAATCGTAACGGTGTAAGACGTCATCACATCCGGGCGGTCCAGAAAGTAAGTGATTTTTCTGAAGCTTTCGGCTTCACATTGAGTAGCAAAAATTCCTTTTGATAAATAAAGACCTTCGCAGGCTTTATTTGCCTGCGGGTTTACAGCAACAATAATTTCTAACTTAAAACTAGCAGGCACCTGATGAATGGTTAAGGTTTCCGGCCCCACCTCATACTGAGTGGTGTGCAGTTCAAGGCCGTCAATTTTTAAAGATTTCAGTTCAAGATTTTCGCCGTTTAAAACTAACGGCACATCTTCCAGCCGCTCGATCTGTTGAACAGCGTGCACCCAGGTTTCTGTCTCATTTAAATTAAAGTACAGATCAATGCTTTTAATTTTAAATGAAGGAGCTTTGTAATCAGTTAAATAAATTCTCTTTGGCTGGGTGCTGTTGTTGTCAGTCTTCACGGCTTGTCCTTTTTTAAAGGTAATCAGTTTTACCTTTTGATGAAATCAAAGATTTACATTCAGGCCGCTGAGTCCTTTCACGACGGACGCCAGACGGGCTAAATCATGAATTTTATCTCTGCTCACGCCCAGAGTCGTCAATGCTTTTTCATGAGAAACAACGCAGGTCTGACAGCCGTTCAGTACCGACACGGTAAAGGCCATCATTTCAAAATTTTGCTTCCCGTTTAACGGCTTTGACAGCGCGTTCATGCGAAGTCCTGCTCTTTGAAATGCGGGGTCTGCCAATACATCGGCTGTTAAGTA
Source organism: Pseudobdellovibrio sp. (assembly GCA_020696855.1). GTDB lineage: Bacteria > Bdellovibrionota > Bdellovibrionia > Bdellovibrionales > Bdellovibrionaceae > Pseudobdellovibrio. The sequence goes on along the minus strand of JAJFMT010000008.1, from coordinate 4,625 downwards.
GCTTTTGAACTTGTAATAGGTGTTCAGCATGCCCATGATCGCAGCGCTTTCGAAACATTCTTCGACTTCAGCGTCAGAAAGCCCCGTTTCCTTCAAGTAACCTCCGGCGAACTTCTCAAGATCGCTCCAGTGTAAAGAGCGGGCTAACGCTGCCAGGTTCATGAATCCTTCTTTAGCATCAAGCGAAGAATCTTCTAAAAGCTTTTTAAGGTTCAGTGTTAGATCTCGGTAGACGGCTGTTTCTCTTTCGCCATAATGAGCTTGTAAAAACGAATCAATTTTTTCTGAAACCGACATAACTTACTCCTATTTTTATTTTTGCAAAATTCCTGTCTGTTTTTGGCAAAAAAAAAGCCTCAGCGCAGGATCATAACTGAGGCTTAAATTTAAATATCTATTTGGCTTAGCTTTTTAGCGGTAATTAACCGTTAAGAGTTGCTTGGCCTTTTTCCCAGTTGCATGGGCAAAGTTCATCTGTTTGTAATGCATCAACTGTACGTAAAACTTCTTTTACGTTACGGCCAACGTTCAAACCATTTACAGAAACCCATTGAACGATTCCGTCCGGATCAACAATATAAGTCGCACGCAAAGGAACCTGATCTTGCGGGTGTAAAACGCCCAATGATCCAGTTAATTCTTTTTTAACGTCTGCTAACATCGGGAACTGAAGATCTTTTAAATCCGGGTGGTGAGTTCTCCATGCGTGATGTACAAACTTAGAGTCGCAAGAAACTCCGAATACTTTTGTGTCGCGAGCTTTGAAATTTTTAAATTCTTTGTTGAATTCAGCAATTTCAGTCGGGCAGACAAAAGTAAAATCAAGTGGCCAGAAGAAATACACGGCCCACGAACCTTTTGCGTCTGCGTTTGTAACTGTTTTAAATTCTTTTCCTGCTTCTAAAGATACACAAGCATCCATTGAAAACGTGGGAAACTTTTGTCCAATTCCTAACATATAATTACTCCTTTTAGGTGAATCAATTTATTGGGTTTAGTTTGCGGTATCATCTATAAAAAATCAATTTACGATAAACTTTATCTATGGACCAATTAGCCCGTTTTTATGCCTTTTTCACGAGCTAAATAGCTGTTTTAATTGTTAAAACTTAACATCCACGGTTTGAACCGGATCATTAGCCAGAGACCGGATTTCCACTTTCGCTGTGCGTTCGGCCCAGTTGATCTGAATCAGGCCGAAATTCACTAATCCATATCCTTCTGTTAAATAACTTTGGTCGCTTAAATTATTGCCGGGGCGGGCCGGTTTGTTAAGGCCGCTCGAAGTGGCTTCATAGATTGTCCCCAGCCCTGTAATATCTTTCTTCGCGATCGCCGACATGTGGCGGTCGCCGGAAATGAAAAGCGCATTTTTAATTTTGTGTTTTTTCAGAAGTCTGAACATGCGCTCACGCTCGTTCGGAAAGTTTCCCCATTTTTCAAAATGATGATCGTTTGCGATCAGCTGAATAGAAGTGCCGATAATGCGAAACGCCGCCGGCTTCTTCAGCTCACCTTCAAGCCAGTTCCACTGAGCTTCCGATAGAAGATGTTTGTCATTCGTCGTATGCGGCAGATAGGGCTTTGGCTGCATCTGCTTTTCTTCTTCAGTCTGTGACTCATTTTTTTTCAGGTCTGAGCGGTTGGCGCGCGTGTCGAGCATAATAACCTGAAGTGAAGTTTTCTTTTCACCGAAAATTTTAGAATGGTAAATAGCACCGTTTTTATCAGGTATCAGATAGCGAACATACGGCCAGTTCTTAACGAACTGTTGATAAGCGTCGTCGCGTTCAGGATTGGTTTCGCCGCCGTCGTTTTGGCCGTAATCGTGGTCGTCCCAGGTGGCCATAAACGGAACCTTTTCTCTCACCGCACGGTATTCAGGAATAACTTTCATTTTATTGTATTGTTCCGAAATCGGTTTTTGCTTCGGTGATGATGCATACACGTTATCACCCAGCATGATCATGAGCTCTGGCTGAGTTTTTTCGATTGTGGCCCAGATAGGTTGGGGCTGATCCTGATCAGCGCAAGATCCAAATGCGATGGTTTGCAAAGACTGATCTGAAGGAGGAAATCCTCTGAACGGCAGATCCAGTTCGGCCTGACGTTTTTTTTCACTTTTTACAGAGTTATTTAAAACTTGATTCGAGCTCAGTGGCGGAGGAGTAGCAGGCGCCTGTGGCTGAGATTGACATGATGTGGCAATAAGAACAGAAACGAGCGCGGCAATAATGAGAGTTAGATTTTTCATTCATCTATTAAAATTATTTTTAACAGATAGATCAAGTATTGATTGAAAGCTGTTTTGCAGTACTATTGTCTGGAGTCTAAACAAATCGATTTAAGGAGAATTTAATGAAACATATTATATTTGCTGCTGCAGCTATGATGCTTTTAACAGCTTGTGATCCATTTGAGGGCGTTTTGTCTGTAAAACAACCTCTAACAGTTCAGCACTGGGATGGTGAAAACTACGTGCAAGTTGCCGTGCCTGTAGGCGACGTTTCAGCAAAGGTTGAGTTTGCGAGCAAAAATCAGATTAACATCACTGCAAAAATTAACGGTAAGAAGCAGACTTTAAAACTGGTAACGGCAAAAAAATTGTCTGTGCCTGAAAACGGACCAATCAATATTCCTGCAGCTGACTTAGCTCAGAATTTTTCTGCAGTAGGGAAAAGTGAAACTGTTGTAACCGATGGTGGAATTCAGCAAGGTTATGAAAGCTGCACTTATCAGCGCCGAGAAACACGCTGCTTTACAGACAATAAAGGCCACGTGATCTGCCGTGACTACTGGGTAACAGTAAACGGACGTCAATTCGTTGAATACCAGGTTCGTAATACTTCAAAAGACATTGCAGTTGATTTTGTAAGAGATAATAACGTACTGGCTTCTTTAACAGGTCACAAAGCTTACTCTGAAAGACTGATCCGATACCAAGGTCAGTGCTTCTAATCTGATTTAAAGTCAGGTTTGAAAAAAGGCGCCTAACCGGGCGCCTTTTTTATTCTAGATCCTTTGCTTTTGGTTGATGACGAGAGTTAATGATTCAAAATCATCACATTCGATGACGTTGTCTCAAAATGAGAAAATTAAATTCCCACTCTTAAAGCGCCGATAAATACAGAGTAAAAAGGGTGGAATTATGAAAATGTTTTTAGTTTTATTTTCGGTTTTAACAGTGCATGTATTTGCCTCGGCTGAGTCGCTGGAAAATAATAAGAAATGCATTATTGAAAAATTACCTAATACCGGAGCAAGTATTTTGCCGGTCGAAGTCAGACAGCAATGCGCACGTCCGCTTAAGATTGAATCTGATTCTCCTCGGGACGGGGAACCTGCTGAAAACTGTGAGCCAGGCGAAGGCCCCGACCGTGATAAAGACATCTGCAAAGTAAACGTTTCCTGCAAAGGAAGCGATGAAGGCACTTACCGTTTTTCGGTTGATGCGAAAGTAAAGCATCATACTGGTCTTGCCGGAGCAGCAGCTTCAGTTTCTTTCGGCATTCTGCCTAAATGCCAGCTGTCAGGCGTAGCCGTTACTGAGTTACAAAGTCAGTAAATTTTAACTACAAAATGAAAAAAGGCGCTGAATTTAACTTCAGCGCCTTTTTATTTCTAGAATTTGGAAACAGAAAATTAAGCGCGTTCGCTTAGCTGTAAAAGGTTAAGCGCGATCGCTTAATAGTAAAAGATTAAGCGCGTTCGCTTAAAGGTGTCACCTTACGTTGTGCGCTTCCGATGTACTCAGAAAGCGGGCGGATAATGCGGTTATTCGCTGTTTGCTCCATGATGTGTGCTGACCAGCCGGTCGTGCGCGCCATAACGAAGATCGGTGTAAAGAAGTCGATTTCAAAACCCATCATGTAGTATGCAGGGCCTGCAGGGAAGTCCAAGTTAGGATAAATTTTCTTCTTTTCAACCATCACTTTTTCAAGAGAGTTGTACATCTTCATCCATTTTTGCTGTCCGGTTACGTCAGCCATTACTTGCGCATACTTTTTCATTGTCGGAACACGGGAATCACCTGATTTGTAAACGCGGTGACCGAAGCCCATTACTTTTTTCTTCTGAGCTAAAGCATCGATCATCCATTGTTCCGCTTTGTTTTCATCAGCGATTTCGATCATCATATGCATGACCATCTCGTTTGCGCCACCGTGTAAAGGTCCTTTTAAGGCGCCAATTCCCGCAGTGGTAGCTGAATAAATGTCTGACTGAGTTGAGGTCACTACACGTGAAGTAAACGTTGAGGCGTTGAAGCTGTGTTCAGCATAAAGAATTAATGAAACGTCAAAAGCCTTAACAACTTTTGCATCCGGAACTTTGCCGAAGCACATGTGAAAGAAGTTTTCAGCGATGCTCAGATTCGGATTCGGAGCAATAAAGTCCTGGCCTTTTTTGAAACGGAAGTCCGCAGCTACCATTGTGGGAATTTTTGCCAGCAACTGAACAGCTTTATCGAGGTTCGTTGCAGGCGAAGCGTCCCAGATGCGTGCATCTTCACAGCCCAAAAAGCTAACGCCTGTGCGGATAGAATCCATCGGGTGGCATTTTTTAGGAAGTGATTTAATAACAGCTAAATTTTCTTTCGTGATATCGCGGTAGCCGCGTTCCATAGA
>JAJFMT010000007.1 GCA_020696855.1 Pseudobdellovibrio sp. | reverse complement strand
ATGTTAACCCATACTTCCACGGCCCAAAACCGGTTTGGGAGCAGTGTTGCTATTCATAATGGCGTTATTGCTGTCACTAGTGTTCCCGATACACTTTATGTATCTAATACAGGTTTTACCGAAATCTTTGAAGGGTCCGGGGCTACGTGGCCCAATACGGGAACTGTGACAGCTCTCTTGCCTGAAACCAACGACGGGTACGGCTGCTCTGTCAGCGTATACGGAAATTACATTGCAGTTGGTGCAAGCTCAGAGCGCGGCAATTCACAGGGCACCGCAACCACTTCTTTTGTTAATGGTACTGCCCGTGGTGCCGCCTTCGTTTACAAAAAAAATACGGGATCATGGTCTTTGGATACTTATGTTAAGCCTAACAACACCACCGGTGCTCAGCAGTTTGGATCTTCCGTTTCATTATTTGAAAATACGCTGGTTGTCGGAGCCCCTGGCTATTCGAGTTCAAACGGCAGAGTCTACATTTACAAAATGAAAGCATCCAGGGACTACATTGAAACAGTTCAGGAACCCGGCAACCCAAATATTTCAAATTCCTTTGGCTATAGCGTTGCCATCAGTAACTCTGCAATCGCTGTGGGTGGCCCATACGAAAGCGCCGTTCTTGCCGGGGTACAAAACACGACGATATACAACAGTGCCTCTTCAGGCGCTGCTAATTCAGGGGCCGCATGGCTTTTGGAGTCTGCACCGTAATAAAAGCTGCAAAAATAATTTCTTTTTTCAGGCTTCGGAATTCTTTGGTTTCCGCTATTTTACTCATCCACTTGCCGTGATGTTTTAAATTATCAGTGACAATCTCCAACACTTCTCGGCGGGCAAAATCTTTATCGTCAGCAGGAACGACATACCATTTTATTTTATTGGTTTTTTTCAGCAATTCGTCAGTGGCTTCGACGTAGGCATCCCACTTTTTGCGGTTACGCAAATCTTCTGAAGTGATCTTCCATTGTTTGTAAGGATTATTCAGGCGCTCTTCAAATCTCTTCAACTGCTCGTCTTTTGAAACGGCCAAAAATATTTTGATAATTTCAATTCCATCTTCTTGCAGCATGGATTCAAACTCATTAATTTCATCGTAAGCGGCCTTAAGGCGTTTTTCATCGGTAAGTCTTTCAACTTTTTCTACCAACACACGCCCGTACCAAGAGCGGTCAAACACAGCGATCGTGCCAGGTGACGGAAGTTTCTTCCAGAAGCGGTAAAGATAGTGCTTACCCTGCTCGTCTTCCGTTGGTGCGGCAATACTGTATACTTTATACCCGCGGGGATCTAAAGGTTCAACCAGCCTGCGAATGGCCCCGCCTTTTCCGGCGGCATCAAACCCTTCGAACAAGATGATAATTCTTTTTTTACAATGCCAGGCGCCTTGCTGAATACGAAGAATTTTTAATTTCAGTTCTTTTAAATCATTTTCATTTTCTTTTTCACTGAACTTTTCGGAAGATTTTTTCATTTGTGACAAAACGGATGATAATGATTTCATTTTACTTTTGAGCCTTTTTAAATTTCAAAAAATTTTATTTTAAGTTAGTGAGCTGTCTACTGAGGCGGAAAGCCACGAAACTGAAGTAGCGATCTCTCTTGAGCTCCTACTTTTGTTTTATCGATATTAACCGCGTTTAAATCAGCGCTCAACTGGGCTTCACATCTGAATTTTTGAATACCGTTTAAAAACGTTCCCAGCCCTTCAAACATTTGACCGTCGCCGATTGTATTTAATGAAAGCAACAATCCTGCGTGCGGAGAAACCCTGCGAATTCCTGCAGCGAAATGCATCGCCGAAGAACAGCTTAACATCGCCAGCAATTTAGGAGGTTGCGCGCGCGCACCGATCTCAGTCAGTAGTTCCCGGAAGTCGCCTTTATTCTGGTGGTACCAGTTATAATCAACATGCAAGTCCGGCAGTATTCTTGGAGGATCAAAATCAGGGCCTCCGCCGTCACGTGAATGGCCCAGGTAAAACACGACATCAGCCGTTCGCAAAGAATACCTGAAAGCGTTTTCGACTGCATTACTTCGCAAAACCTGAGCTTCGCTTGTGCGGTTCACATCATCATTAATGTTTTCAGCAGCATGAAACAGTTTAATTTTAATAATCCGGGCACTGCCATCAGGGCCACTGACTCTTTTACCGAAAAATTTGGAGTATTTGTCTGTAGGGTTAGGCTTCACTTCAGAAAATCCACAGACGGTTTGGTTAGGAGTGCATTTTGATGTCAGCATCCGTGATATCTCGGCATCCATTACAATATCTTGTACGGCATTACCGCCCGGACGGTTATCGTAGTAACCAAGCGCCAGCGCGATTTTAAGGTCTCCGTTGCTGTAAAGCTTTTCATAACGTTTTTTACAGGCCGGGGTGGGCCCCGTGCGGTCATGAAGAGTATTCTGGGATTCAAGTTTGGTTTTAACTGCTTCTATGCGTGGACGAAAACGGGAAATATAAACTTCCTCTGCCGTTGCGCCATAGGCAATAGACCCCTGAAAAAGCATTAAAAGAAGAGAGAGTTTTACAACAGACATACCACCAATAACCCTATTGGTGCGTAAGTTAGCAAGGTTTAGGCCCTTTTATTAGCCAACCCGTTGGATTTAAAGCCGTTTACCGCAATGGATTTTAGACAGCTGACGGATTTTGTCGGTCGTTTTACGTTTCCGCTTTTAGAACAGAGGTAATCATGATACCCCTTCCGTATGAGCTGCTGTGTGTGCCAGAAACCGAAAACCACTTTAGTCTGTGGCGTTTGCCAACAGGATGTCTGTAAAAGCTGTACGGTTTTTACTGAACCTGACCAGTTTTCTTTTTTGCTGAAAAAACCTGAGCATTTAAACCACTCGGCTTTTTGCAGCACCTGCTACACAGAGAAAATTTCTCCGGAAGTGGCCAAGTATGAGGCCACAATGGAAACCGCAAAAAACATTTTAGTTTTCGAAATCAGTCAGGGTAAAGAAACCCGTTTAATTAAAAGAAAAGAAGCAAAGCTTGTTGTTGAAGAGTGCCCTGACCGTGATGAAACGATGTTGCGGCTGGCATTTCAGGCGGCCGAAAAAGGCTTTAACGCGATTATCGATGTTGATATCAAGTCGAAAAAAGTAAAAGAAGGAAAGTACCAGCATACCATGTACAGCGGTACTGCCATTCCTGCGAATGTAACTGATAATAAACTGGTTAAAGACCGCTCGATATGGTCTGACCCCAACTAAGTTCAAATTTAAAAATTTTTACTCGCGCGGACGCGCTTCCAAAAGCTCCACATGAAAAATCAGATTTGAATTTGGCTTTATAAATTGGCCAATGGCACGCTCACCATAGGCAAGAGCTGACGGAATAACGATTTTTCTTTTGCCGCCGACTTTCATTCCCATCACACCTTGGCTCATCCCCACGATAACCTTCTTTGAACCGACAACAAACTCAAAGGGCCGTCCGGCTTTATAACTGGAATCAAAAAGCGTCCCGTCTTCAAGATGGCCTTCGTAATTTATAAAAACCAAAGCGCCTTTACCCGCTTCAATTCCATCGCCTAAAATTAAATCTGTAATTTCAACCTGATCCATAAATTAATTTAAAAAGACGGTGCCGGTTAAGACGCATCCGAAAGCGAACCATTGTGTTTTAGTCAAACGCTCACCCATGAAAAAGGCCAGTAACTGGGCGAATGCCACCGACGTATTACGAAGAGAAATGGCTACACCTGCGCCCGAGTGAACTAAACCGTAAAGAAACAAAATAAAAGAGGCCGCACTGAAAATGCCGGCCATCAGCAAATAGTATTTATTAATTCCTGAAAAGTGAGTTCTGAATTCAAATATCTTCTTTCCGGCAATAAATGCCAGGACCGGAAACGAGACCATCATTGATCCGATGAACAAAGCCACCTGACTGGCACCTTCATGCAACGCAAGCCCGTAACAGATGTGGTAACCGGCAATGAATACCGCTGCCGACAGCGCCCAAATAAATCCGCGCGTTGAAAACGTGTTATCACGGCTTCGCGGATGCGCCAGAATAATTCCAAGTAAGATTAAAACAATCGAAACTAATCCCCTGGTGCTGATGTGCTCGCCAAGCCAGGTTGTCGAGACCAGCCAAACAAATAGCATGGCCCCGCCGCGCATAATGGCGTAACCAAGACCCAATGGCGCCAGCTCAAGTGTTTTTGTAAGTGAATAGAAGTATCCTGCCTCAAAAGCCCCGGCGTAAATCATGTACAGAGTGGCCTGACCGGTACCCCATTGCAGACCGCCTGTCCACGGAGCGATCGACATCGAAAACAAAGTAGCAATAACGATGATGTAAAATAAGGTCGCATTTTTATTTTCAGACTTCTTGATGAACGCGTTCCATAAAGCATGCAGAAAAGCAGACAACACAAGCAGTAACGGGCCGGACATATTCATACAGGCAGTATACCTAAGACGCACTCCTAAAGAAATTCAATTCTGCTTTAATATTCGGGGATTTTAACTAATATAGAACTTTAGTGATTTTACTTTACTGGACCAATGATAGGAGACTGCGTGGCGAATTCAATCGGCCTTTACCTGGGAGAGTTTGAAATTCAGAACCTGATAGCAACCGGAAGGCTTACATCCTGCGAACCCAAGCTCCGTATTGATGGGATTGATTCTTCGTTTATTAAAAACCGCATGCGCTCAGTCGGAAAAGTGTTTGATGTGGCAGATGAAGATGGAAACATCAAAACGAAAGCTAAACTCGCCGATTCTTTTATTACAACGTTCGGCAACCCCGATCCGAAGATGGTATCAGGCCTGGGTTTCGGCAGTGATGTGCAAGCCTGCAAAGAACAGTACTCAGCCTTCTGGAAAGAAAATTTCCCTGAAGTCAGTTTAACAGACTCAACTGAACTTTTTGTTTCTATTTGGGAGCACGTGCAATGAAGGTCTTAGTTATCGGCGGCACCCAGTTCATTGGCCGGCACGTAGTGGCCGCTTTATTAAAGCACGGCCACAATGTCACGTTACTTAACCGAGGTAAAACAGCACCGGGGCTATTCCCCGAATTACCTGTTATCAAGGCTGACCGGCAGTCACCTGAGCTGAAAAACACTGAAGGCCTTAAGCAAAACTGGGATGCCGTCATTGATTTGTCAGCTTACTACCCGAAAGATGTAACAGCCCTTCTGGATTTATTAAAGGGCCGCACGAACCGTTATATTTTCTGCAGTACGATCAGCGTTTATGAAGCGCTGATGGCCGGCACCACGCCTTTACTTTCTGAAGACAGCCCAGTGCTGACTTGCACTGCTGAAGAAGCCGTTGATACCTCGATGATGACCTATGGAAAAAGAAAAGCGGAGTGCGAAAGAATCATCGCAGCCCACCCTGCAAAAATTCCATTTGTTTTTATAAGACCGAGTGTGGTCTTCGGGGCTCATGATCATACCGACCGTTTTGCTTACTGGATTTCTCGCGCGACAAGCGGCAAAAAATTTATCTTACCCGATGATGGCCTGACTATAGTTCAAAAAACCTATGCTCCGGATTTAGCTGAAGCGTTTGTTGCCAGCCTTACCGCAGATGCCTCGACCGGAAACGCGTATAACATTGCTGAGACTGAGCCCCTGAACTTCAGAGACACCCTAAGTACAATCGGAGCGCACGTGAATCTGAAGCCACTGGATTTTTCAGTTTCAGTACCGACTGACTGGTTGTTACAGCAAAATGTAAAACCATGGGCGGATATTCCGTTGTGGTTACCGCGAACCAACATGTTTTTAGACACCTTTAAGTCTCGCCGCGATCTGGGATTTAAGAGCACTCCGACTGCTAAAGCTTTAGCCGATGCGACGGATGCATTTAAAAAAGAAGGCCGCTTACCAAAAACCGGAATAACTTTCGAGACAGAAGAAAAAATAATTAATTCTTTGTGATACAAAAACGGCAGGTATCGCCCCCGCGGGCGATACAGTTTCAAGCTTTAATTCATCTTTACAGATTTAATTTTTTGAATCTTTTTGCGGATCGCAGCTATCCAGGACTGAACATTACTGTCACTCGTCTGTTCGATCTGCGCCAAATTCAGAATATCGCTGAGCTGCTGATCGGTAATCGCTTCGGCATTTTGTACGAAAAGATTGCGCCCGGCCTTAGACATTAAATGGCCCGATGCCCCTGCGTTTCCTGAAGCACCGGTCGTCTCTGCACCGTCAGAGCTGCTTCTAAGTGCGTCGACAGCAAACTTCTTTAATTTAAGTTTCGTGTCGCCATTGGTGTAACCGAAGCTATTGCCATAGTCGTTGATCAAAGCTGCAGAAAGCTCGCAAGAAGGCTTTTCCTGCGGCGTCGCAGGCTTAGTTGATTTTACGCAAAGCAATTTATTGTTGTGGTGGTCCGCATCGCCGCTGACAACGAAGTTCATCCATAAAGTTAATGCATCTCTTTCGGCCTGTTGGGCCGCCATTACCGCTTTATCAATTTTTGCAATGTAAGTGTGAGTCAGCTCATCAAAGCTGAAACCTTGCGGTTTTTCAGAGTTCACATTTTTGTTATCAACAACGGTGTAGCCTTTTTGCTTTACCGCCACGACCACGTTTTTAAATTCAACAACATTGCCTTTTAGAGCCGGGGCCGTCGATTTCGCATTCGCCCACGGATTATCTGAAGGACAGTCTTTACACGTCAGATCCACCGGGCAATAAGTGTTGGTGTAAAAACCCAGTAAGCGGGCCATGCCTGTGCCTAACACGGCTTGGGGCACTTCTTTATAGCCGCCGCCATCTTGTTTTTTAGGATCGTATTTTACTTTCAGAGTTTTTTCAGAAACCTGGCCGTCTTTATTTTGTAACGTGAATGTACAATCAAACTTTGCCGACATTCCGTTGAATTCATCGCCTTTTTCTCGCGCCTTGTAAACGCAGCTGACCTGCGGGCGTACCGGAATTCCGTTCGCATCGCGCGAATATTCAAAGCCGCATTTTTCAGACAAGAATTTTACGTAATCGATTTTATCTGTCAGATTATTTTTATCGTCTTCTTCTTTAACTTCGGCCTTTAATACTTTTTGAACCTTTGACTGGGCTATCAGAACTTTACGGGCCTTCGGGTCGATACTTCCGTAGTACTCTTTTTCTTGTGCGTGGGCATCCGTCAAAACGGCGCATGAAACGGCAATGGCTATCAATAAGCGGGGATTTAAAAAACTCATAGATTGCTCCAATGGCGAAGACTTATTCGAAATCCGGGCCAGTACAGGCTAAGCTATTGAAGTTTTAGGGCTAAAAAGCTGTAATTTTTCCAGCCAATGACAATTACTGGCCGGACTTACAAAAACGAAAAAATGGGATTAGTAGGAAGGACGGTAACGGAATAAAACATTTAAAAGCCGATCATGTTCGATCGGCTTAGTTAAAAAGTCTGTAAAACCGGATTCAAAGCACCGAAGACGTTCTTCCTTCATTGCATGCGCTGTTAACGCAATAATCGGCCGGTCATATTTGTGAGAGCGAAGCGCGCGAGTGGCTGTGTGGCCATCCATCTTCGGCATCTGCACATCCATCACGACTACGTCGTACGGATTTTTAAGCGCCATTTCGACACCTTTTGTTCCGTCATCAGCAAGCGACACGCGGGCCCCGGCTTTATTTAAATACATCGAAATTAAAACCTGGTTGTCCGGAGAATCTTCAACTAAAAGAACATTCAAGCCTTCAAGAATTTTGTCGCGGCTTTCTTTTCTTTGCTGTCCGCTTTCAAGAACGATCGCGCTTTGTCCTACCATCTCACTTTCAGGATAAAGCCCCGGCTTAATTTCAAAAAAGAAAGTACTTCCAACCCCTTCTTGACTTGAAAGGAGTTCAAAACGCCCTCCAAGTGACTCTGAAAGACTGCGTGAAAGCGCTAAGCCCAAACCTGTGCCGCCGAATTTTCTTGTAGTTGAAGAGTCAGCTTGAACAAAAGGCTGAAACAATTTTGAAGATTGATTTGCAGAAAGCCCCACACCTGTATCTGTTACGCAAAACTTTAAGTAGCCATTTTGAAAGCTAACCCGAAGTTCGACGGAACCACGTGAAGTAAATTTAATCGCATTACCCACAACATTAATTAAAATTTGCTTTAACCTTACGGGATCTGACGAAATAGTCTGCGGAATTAACGAGTCGATCACAAGCCTAAAATGAATTCCTTTTTCTACTGCCTTCAGCCCCATGACCGAATTAAAATCGGCAAGCAAATCAGTTAATTTAAAATTGATATTTTCGATGATCAGCTTACCGGCTTCAATTTTTGATAAATCCAGAATGTCATCAATCAAACGCAAAAGTTGTTGTGAATTGCGCTCAATAACCGACATGAATTCTTCTTTCGCTTTTGCGGAAGGCTCTGTTCGCATTAAATCCACAAACCCAATAATGGCACCGATTGGTGTACGGATTTCGTGAGACATGTTCGCTAAGAACTGCGACTTCGCTGCATTTGCTTTGTCGGCATCGTCACGCGACGTTTGTAGCTCGCCTAAAAGGTCGCGAACCTGATATTGTTTTTTACGGGCACGAAGCGCCACCTGCACTGAACGCACTAATGTAAAACGAGAAAATGGTCTTTCTAAAAGATAAATGTTTCCGGTCTGAGAAAAAATCTCAGTCGCGTAGGAAAGTCGATCTCCTGTGAATACGATGATAGGCAAATCAGACCATGCATCCTGTAAAGCGAGCGTGGCCTGAAGTTTTTCAATATTTCCGATTGATAATGCTTCTTCAGCGATAATCAAAGCGGCGCAACCCTCTTTGATTTTTTCGCAAAGCTGATCGATATCTTTCGCAGGAAAGGCTTCGATGTTCTCACTTGTAAGAACATCACAAGCCAAACGGCCATCATTGGCCGTTGGTGAAAGAACTATGACTGCATCAGACGTCGCCTTATTTATCATTATCCTGTTCCATTACATCGCCAAGATACTTAGGTATTCCTGAGAAAATTCCTGAGAAGTTACTGAGTATCGGGCCAACGGAAATACCACCGTTAGAAATGCGGAATTCACGCAAGGTTTCTTCGTGAGAGCCGGTTCTTTTTTTAACGACAGAAATGGCTTTTTTAACCGCTCCCATGGCTTCAAAATATCGGGTTAAAATCACGGTATCGGCAAGATATGTTAAATCCAGCGGTGAAAGCATATTTGAACCGATAACCCCTGACTGAGAAAGCACAAGTACCGTAATGATCCCCTGCTTACCTAAAAACGAGAGGAGCTCATGCAACTGAAGCATCAAGAACTGGCGCTCTGGCATTGCGTGAATATATCCGTTCAAACTATCAATCACCACCATGTCAGCTTTGTCATCGTGTGCTTCGCGCACTAACGATGTAAACTGTCCCGGTGTTAACTCTGCCGGGTCTACTTTTCGCAATGTAAGCTTTCCTGACTTTACTAAAGCATCTAAATCAAAACCCAACGCCGCAGAACGGATTGTCAGATTTTCAATAGCTTCTTCGAAGCTGTAAATCGCGACTTTCTTGCCGGCCTTTGCGGCCGCTACTGCAAGCTGAACTGCAATGGTCGACTTCCCAGTTCCGGCCGGGCCCAAAATTAAATTACTTGTTCCGCGGTCAAGGCCCCCGCCGATCAAAGCATCAAGCTCTTTAGATCCGCTTGAGATTCTTTCAGGCGAGTAATTACTTTTATAATGCGAAGATACGAGGCGCGGGAAGATGGTAATTCCGCCCTTTTCTATGATGTAGTCATGCGTACCGCCCTTAAAGTTTACACCGCGCAATTTCGCTATGTGAATCTGGCGGCGCTCAACACCGTAAGCGGCTCTGAATTTTTCAAGTAAGATAACCCCGTGAACGATACTTTGCACGTGCATGTCACCGTCATCAATAGACAAGTCATCTAAAAATAAAACCGTAGCCCCGCGGCCAATAAAGAATTCTTTAAAGGCCAGCATCTGTCTTCTGTACCGAAGTGAACTGTCAGCTAACAAGCGAAGCTCTGATACCGAGTCAAAAACGATGCGGCTTGGATTAATTTTTTTCACTTCATCCAACAACAGATTAATAAGCTTTGTCAGCTCAACCTCTGAAGGGTGAAACAAAGTATTTTGGCTGTTTTGACTGAGGGAATTAGAGAAAGTTGATAACTCTAAAATCGGCAGCTTTGAAACATCCCAGCCGTGCGACTGCGCCACAGCTTGCAGTTCTAATTTTGTTTCTGAAAACGTCACATACAAAACACGCTCGCCGTGAATTAAGCCGTTTAACAAAAACTGCATCGATAAAGTTGTTTTACCTGTCCCTGGTTTTCCCTGAAGAAGGTACAAATGATTCTTTGGTAACGAACCATTAAGGATTTCATCCAGACCGGGTACCCCCGTCTGGGATATTTTTGCAGCATCCATCTATTAACCTCCATGTTGCCCAAAAAAGATACAAAAGCTAAGCTTTTATGAAATATAAAGTTAAGAAAATGTCAAAAAAAAGACAAGAAATTTCAGCGAAAGTTAAAGTACCTTAATGCCCCAAAATATAATTTATTTTTATACCGGGTTAATTTTTACCTGAGGGTTCAATTTCGGTTTATTTAAAATCGAGGGCTAGAGTTACAACTCAAAAACCGCAGAAATATATACTTGGTTTTCACGGTATTTTTCGAGCTCACTTAAAGAGGTCTCGGCCGCATAAATATAACCTGCCGTCAGTTCATACTCCAAAAAACTTTTAGTAACACTGGCTGATAACTGCCGAAGCCCGATCGACTCGTGAATATCGAAGGCTTTACCGGTAGCCCTCCCCGTACGGTTCGGCGTAAATAGAATATCCGAAACCGTTCTGTTCGGGTAAACGGTGTTACGAATATAATAATCTAAAGTAAAGCTGTAGTTGTCGTGTAGTTTTTCATTCCACATCACGCCCAAAGCGACATAGCGGCGAGAATAGTAACCCTGATTCGAAAAGACATAGCCGATTTCTCCGTAAGGATTGATTTCGGTGGTGGAGCGGGTTTGCCACGTGATATCGCTTCCTACGTAGGCTGTCATGTCTACACGGCGGTCTAAATGAGGATACGTAATAAACTTCGCACCAGGCTCTACATTGATTTTATAATTTGAACCTTCTTTGACAGTTTTTGAAATATACCCGGCCAGATAAAAATTGTTGTACGACTCATCCGTGGCACCTTTATCTTGTTTAAGATAAGCCAACCCACCGAGACTGAGAAACATCTCGGTATCTGCCGATATCTCAGAGCCCCGTCTTAGAGAATACATCGCGTAATTATTTAAATATTCTGATTTATATAAGTTAAGATAAATCCTTCCGGTCCAAGTAGAGTCGCCCGCATCATATTTACTGGTAAATTGAAACCACGTGTACGCGTCTGACTTTTTATTAAAGTCATCCTGGTAAACGTTATCGCTGAAGCCAAGGCCAACTTCGGGTCTGTTATAAACCCAGTCGGCCCTTGCAACAGTTGTTGAAATTAAAATAAATAAAAAAAGGACCGGTTTGAACATGAATCAGTATTACTTATTTTTTCCTTTACCGTGCCCCGCGCCTGCGTGCTCAGGCTTTCCGTGACCTGGGCCATCGTGCTTCATTGAATCTCTTTTGCTGTCTTTATCTTTGCGGGCCGCGTTTCTTTCTTTTTTCATTTCGCTGACGGCTTTACCTAATTCACCCGGGTGTACACCCAAAGTTTTTGCGATTTTGCCCCAGCCCATTTTATCTTCTGTTCGCATCTTTAGAACTTCATCGATGCTCTTTCCTGACGACTTAGCCAATTGCGCCACCTGTGCTTTTTGAGAGTCAGGTAATTTGCTTTCATTCAAGGTCTGCATTTGTGCATCTGTTAAACTGTATTTGCGCTGAAGCATGCCGTTCCAGCTAGTGTCAGTCTCAGGAGCGGTGGCAGGTGCAGGTGCCGGCACAGGAGCCGCAGCATCGTCAGCTTGAGCTGCGACTGAGAATGTTAGAGCGGTAACTACAAGTGATTTTAAAATTAAAGATTTCATAGGATCTCCTTTTCAAGAGTTCATATTAAATAAGATGGGCTTACGAAAGCAAGGCCCGTCACTGTGGGCAATCATTATGAAACAGGCCAGAATTAGAAGTTTAAAATAACGTAAACGAATTGGGCATAATTGGCTCAATTAATCCGCAAGCACAGAAAGCGCCTTCAAATAGTTGGCTCAAACTTATAACTACCCTCTGCGAATATTTAGACCTATTCTTTTATAAAAGATAAAAAGGGCCATCGCGTATGACATTAAATCATGTTCATTTAGGTTCTAAAAACGTAAAGCATTCAACTGAATTTTATAATTCAGTTTTTGGATTTCAAAAAAAATTTGATCACGGCGAAGGAATTTTTATTGAGAACTCCGAAGGGTTTTTAATCGCGATTGATCCCGTTTCAGAAATTCCGGTTTTACCTGCCTGGTTTCATTTGGGTTTTTGTCTTAGGTCAGAAGCCGAGGCCTTATCCATGTACGAGAAGTGCAGCGGTCTCGGCGTGAAGTTCACAAGAGAGCTCATGCATGTCGAAGATGAATACGTCAGTTTCTTTATCTTAGATCCGGACGGTTACAAGCTTGAAGTCAGCTGGCATAAGGACTAAAGCGTGAGAACAGCAGCCGAATGGTTTAACGAATACGCGCAGACTCATCAGCATCCGCTGAATCAGAAACTTCACTACATCTGTGTACCGGCGATTTTCTGGTCGGTAGCTGCACTATTAGTTTCGATTCCCACGCCGGCACTGTTTCCGCCGTGGCTTAACTGGGCAGTCATTATTCTAATTCCTGTTATGATTTTTTACGGATCGCTGGGAATAAAATATTTTGGAATCATGCTGCCGGTAAGCATAGTCACAGTTTTCAGCTCAATGATAATGGCAAAAGCAGGGCTTAATGTTCCCGTCATTGGTTTATCGGTTTTCATTGTGGCTTGGATCGGGCAATTCTACGGGCACAAAGTTGAAGGAAAAAAGCCTTCATTCTTCACCGATCTTTTATTTCTTCTAATCGGGCCTCTTTGGGTTATTGAAAAAGCCCGCAGAAAAATTTCGAACTAATTAAGTCCAGATTTACCCCAGCGCCTTGCGGGGACAGTTGAATTGCTCTTGTCAATTGATACAGTTTAAGTATGAAAACAAAATTTTACTTAGTAGCGACAACTCTTCTTTGGTCCGGCTTGGCATTCGCTGAAGATTTCAAATGGTCAGAACTAAGAGTTTTTACCATGCAAAATAATCTTACTACAGTTCCGACTGCTTTAAATAATCTTACCGCACCTGATGGAGTAGACCGCTTGGATACCCTGTACGGCATCGGCCTAGAGGCTGACGGCCGCTGGAAATGGCTGAAGTTAGGAACACGCTTCAAAGGGATCTTAATGTCAAAGGATGCGCCGAATTCCCCTACTCCCCCGACCGCTTATTTAACTGTTGGTCAGTACTCCGGTGCTGCAATCGCGCGTTTACCGTTCATCGAAAGAGACTCAGTCAACTTCGATTTGCTATTCGAGTTAGGCGCAGCCAACACCTCTATTGATGTCAGAACAAACGGTTCAGGCAAATCAGACATTAAATGCGAAGCCTGCGTTTTTGGCCGCATAGGAGCCTCCATTAACCTGGGTTGGCCATCATTTAAATTTTCTTTCGAAGGCGGACAAGAGTTTAATAATCTTACGAACCTTAAAGCCACAGGTGACCTCGCCGCTGCCAATAACATTTCTTCGATTGATCTTTCAGGGCCTTACTTTGCGGTCGGTTTTATCATTTACGGAATTCCAAGCTGGATAAAACCAGGCGGCATCACGGTGGGCAAATAGTCCACCTTTGCACCTAATCTGCCCTGTTACGCGCCTTTAATTTAAATAAATAAACTTAAAATCATGGTCCCGACTTTGCTTTGGCACTACTTGGCGTTAAAGGGGGATTTTAAAATGAAGTTCATTTTTGCATTAGCGGTCGTGTTATTGGCATTCGGATGTGATAATAAATCTGACTCAAAACCGGCAACTATCAATCAATACGGAATGCGTGACGGAAGCTGTTTCGACTACACGAACAACGTGTATGTGCAAAGCAATCTGTGCAATCAATACGGTAATGGCTATGGCAATGGTTACGGTTACTCTGACAGCCAAGGCTTCAAATGGGTAAACGGTGCATGCTACAACCGCGATGGCTATCAAGTTTCAACAGATTATTGCAACGGATATACTAATGGCGGTGGCGGATATTACGGCGGTGGATATCAGCAAGGTGCAGCTAAAGTTTGTTATGGTCAGTACATTTATATGGCCGGCGGTTACCCACAGTACGGCATGTGTTACGGCGTAAATTGCCGCGGTTACACTTTAATTGAAGTGGCAACCGGGCAACTTGTTTCCTGCATGTAATGCATTCTGAACTATAAAGCTTTTTTAATTCCAGTTAACTGAACTTTCGGACCTTGTGGAGTACGCACAACGCGGAAACTAAGGTCCACTTTATTTTGTGCTGCGGCTTCTTCTAAAGCTGGGCGCGCATCTTCGTACTTCATGACTTCTACAGCTACTAAAGACATATAGCGGTTACATTCTTTTACGGTGCCTTTGTAAGAAGAAGCTCCTGCCATTCCTTGTGGTGGCGGGATCACTTTCAATTCTACGGTGCAAATAAGATTGCCGACATCTACAGAGATAACAGGAGTGGCACTCTTATCAGGAGACATTGTTGCGCGTGCAACAGTCACATCGCCTGGCTGTTTCGGAGCGTTTCCTTTACCGCCTTTCGAGATCGCCTCGATAGCTGCATCCATTTTTTTCAGATTGTTGTAGCCCGGCGCCAATGCTGCGTTTGCAGAGATTGCGAAGCCGGTAACGATTGCAGAAACTAAAATTAAGGTTTTCATCTGATCCCCCGAAATAATTTATTTTTTGTTTTGACTGGGGGAGATATAGAACGATTCCCTTATTAATCCTAGATGTCAGGATTCTAACATATAAGAATTTCAGGGGGTGAGCAGCGAAGCATCTTCTGTTAATTTAAAAGACCTCACTATTGTCTAATAAAAAACGGCCTCTCAGGCATGAGAGACCGTTTTTGTTGGAACAAATTACTCAAATTCAGAGCTGAATGCTTAGCGGACTTCGGAGTCCGGAGCTTCTGAAGACTCTGACGGTGTGATCACGATATCCACGCGGCGGTTCTGGGCGCGGCCTTCTTTTGATTTGTTGCTGGCCAATGGTTTTTCGAAACCATAACCTTCTGCTTCAACATTCATAAGACCGTTGGACTTCAGGTATTCCGCAACAGCTTCTGCGCGTTTTTCTGAAATTTCCTTATTAATGTTCTCGCTGCCGACTGAATCCGTGTGGCCTTCAACTTTTACTTCAGCTGCGTTTAATGTTTTTGCGATTTCAGAAACCTTTTCTAAACTATCAATTGAATCTTCAGGAATATCTGATGCTCCGCTTGGGAAGTTGATGTTTTTCATTCTGATGACGAGATTACTTCCTTGCTGGTAAGTCTCTGCTTCTTCAGAGCTGAATTCCGCGCGGGCTTTTTCAAGTGCCGCCTGCATGTTAATTGCGGCCTGAGCGGATGCTAAATCACGGTTTTTGGCTTCAAGATCAGACGAAATTTGAGAATTTTTTTGCTGAAGCTGCGACTGTTGCTGCTTTAACTGTGCTTCAGAAGCGGCTTTAGCTGACAGGGTTCCCTGCATGTTTGAAAGACTTGATTGCATTTTATTTAACTGATGAGTTTGCATAACCAGCTGAATCGCCGCCGGTTCTGAAATCGTGTTGTTGATTTCAACGATCTGCATTACCTCATTTAAGATGTACGCCTCACGATCCGCATTTTCTACGGCCTGGTTGTAGTTTGCCGGCGTTCTGACGTTACTTGCGATAACAGATTCTGCATTCGATAACGCCAACTGAGCGTTCTTCAAACTGCGCGGCGCTTTGCGTACTGCACCTTGTTTTTTTGCGTGTCTGATAATTGAAATCGGTCTGTTTAACTGTGCGCTGATAATTGCGTCTCTCTCAAGCATGACGTAACCGCGCTGGATTTTTTTAATGCGTTCTACGCTTAAACGATCCAGCTTGCGTGCGTCGTAACTGACTTGTTCGTCAAGCTTTCCTAAACGCGCGCGTGTACTGTCAAAGTTGGCGGCACCGGCTTTGATGGCCGCGCGGCGTGCTTCAAAAATTCCGGCGGCACGCGCTTCTGTTACCGGTGGTACTGAGTTGGCGCGCATCAGGTAACCGCGGCCTACACGGATATCTTCAAGAACTTCTGCGACAGGACGCGCATGGCTTAAATCTTCGCGTGCTTCGTCTCTCCATTTTACGGCTTCGCGAAAATCAGCAGATGCCAAAATATCAATATTTCTTAACGATGCATCATCAATGGCTTCATCGAAGTGCCCCAATTCAACTTCGGGGCTTGCCGTTGGCGGAATATCAGCTTTCGGTGGTTTTGCCGAGCAGGCCGCCAGGCCCAGAAGCATCACAATTAAAATCCTTTTCATAAGTTCTCCTTTTATTCTTTAAACTGATTTTAAAAAATCTTTTATGCTAAGCCCGAAGAGAGCAGCAAACGTGCCATTTTTGTTTAGGCTATTAGAAAAAGAAGCCTGTCTGGCCAAGGTTTTCAGAGGGGAATTATGTTTTTTGCCCCGCTCGGGGGCTTTTAGCTCAGCGTCTGCTTTCGCGAGAAAATTAAAGTTCTAACTGACAGAGATGACACGCACGGGAAACCCGAAGTCAGCACGGCGGTCCGTACGCTCTTGCGCCGGATACTGCGGGTACTTATCTTTCAGCTGTTCATGTAACTCAGTGGCAATTGCAATCTCACCTGCTCCGGCCAGAGCCTGAATTTTAGCTCCTGAGTTAACCACTTTTCCGAAATAATCAACTCCTGTATTCAGCTGAACAGCAATCACCGATCCTTTATGAACAGATATGCGCACACGAATTGATAAATCTTCTCGTCCTTCAGGAAATCTCTTCTGAATAGCACACGCGGCATCGAAAGCGTTTTCCAGAGAGGGAAACGAAGCCATCACCGCATCACCGATGGTTTTTACGACGGCTCCATCATGCTTTTTAACCTCAGAGAAAATCTCCTGAAAGTGCGCACGCACTTCGGCAAAAGCTTTTGCGTCACCTACCCGCTCGTAAAATTTTGTCGAGCCTACGATGTCTGTAAATAAAATCGTCTGCTCTCCCAGATCAAGCCGAACGGCTGAATTTAAATGTTCGCTTGAAAACAAATCTTTAAATTCAGGAATTAAAAACAATTGTGCCGGACGTAAAATAAATTTGTTCCATTGCAGTTCTTCAAAACTGAAATCCAGAGGCGCAGAACTATTGTTTTTCAGAACTAAAACTGAAGATGGCCCGATTGGCGGCTGCTCTGCAAGATCAGATTCAAAAACATTTGCTGTTACATCTTCGGCATCTTCATCGATGCGGTAAACCATCGAGTACGGTGTGTTGGCTACACGAGCTCGGTAAAAACCGTCAGGAAAGTCTGCTTTGAACTCAAAAGCCTGCCCCGGCTCAATTACCTGATGAATTTTAATATGAGATTTTTTTGCGGGCTCGGCTGCGCAGTACATAATTTCAGGAACATCCCGCACAGACTTATTTACTTTAAAAACAATTTCAATAACGTCAGGTTCTGCTGTTGTAAATTCCAGATTACAGCTGCCACAGCTGGATTGCGTCGGAATATCACCTAAAGACTCCGCGGTAAAACGCGGGCCTCTGCAATGCGGGCAAACCACATTCCAGCTGATATTCAGCAACCCTAACCGAGTCGCGTGAAGACAGGTTACAATCACATCTTTAGGGTTTTCGTTCCACTCTTTAGCCAGCTTCAGTGCGCGAATGGATTCCAATTCGAAGTCGTCGCCGGTTTGGATAAACTGACTGAGCTTCGTAGCGATAGCCGCCTGCCCTGTTTTTTTAGCCAGCTTGTGAGTCAGCTCTAAGAGCCGAGCACTTTGCCCGTCAGAAAAGACCGGCGGCTTTCCTTTAAGCGCACGTCCGCTGACGTCGCCTTTGTGCCCGGCAAGATAATCTTCAATTTTTTTAAAGTTCGCTGCGAATTTACCTTTTACCACAGGTGAAGTTGCCGAAATAAAAAACTTCCAGAACAGATTTTTCACATCCCAGCCGAAGTAAATGTAGACTCTGCAAAAATTCTTTTCAGCAACGGGCTCAATGTGAAACACCGAATGAACCGCCTCAGCCATTCCTTTTTTGTAAATGCGTACTGAGCTGATTGTTTTTGCGAAGATCCATGTCCAGGGTTTTTCGATCCAGATCTGTTCGAAACCCACCATCGTGGTCGTCACTTCCGATTCTCCGTCGATTTCTTTTTTATCACGCCCCAGGAAGCCGGCTTCTCTGTTAAAACGTGAAGTATCGGAAATGTAGGCCCAGATTTCTTCTGCTGTTCCTTTAATTTCGAAACTCCAGAAACTTTCGACATCGTAATGCGACTTCCATTTAACAGAGCCTTCTTTTAACAGCTTATTTTTGAAATTTTCCAAAGTTAGCATACTAAAACCTTTTCAATTTTATGAACGTGCCAAAACCAGTAATCCCACTGAAATCACCGCGAGCGCATGCAGCATCCAAGGAATTTCGCGCCGTCTTCCGGCGATGTAATACATAATGACATGAGTTACAAATCCCCACAAAATTCCTTGCGTGATTGAAAATGTCAGTGGAATTAACACCATCACCAAAAACGCAGGGACAACATCTTCTAAATTTTTCAGAGACAACTCTGATACGCATTTAAACATCAACGCGCCTACAAGAATAAGCACAGGGGCTGTGGCATAGGCGGGCACCATTCCTACAAGCGGAGCCACGAACAAACACGGTAAAAAGCAAAGCGCCGTAAATACCGAAGTCAGCCCGGTGCGTCCGCCCATTTCGATTCCCGCAGAGCTCTCAATGAAGGCCGTGCCTGACGATGTTCCGGCAAGGCCTGCCCCCATCGTTGCTACTGCATCAACAATCAAACCTTCTTTTAAATTTTTTGCCTGTCCGTTTTCGTCGACCAAACCTGTTGCGTGCGAAACGCCAACAAAGGTAGAGATCGAATCAAACAAATCAGTGAACATAATAGAAATCATTGCAGGCAGCAGGCTTAACTGCAGCGCACCCCAGATATCGAGTTTAAATAAAACACTTTCAAAATCCGGCGGGCTGAACACCTGTTGCGGAACGGAAACCATACCCATTGCTGCCGCAATAGCTGTTGTTGCCAATATTCCGGCGATAAAGGCTAAAGAATTTTTTCTGTGTAAAAACCATAAACTGATAACAAGCCCGATCAAACTCAGAACGACGGGCTTGTCAAAAGCACCCAGTTTTACAAATGTAACAGGGTCTGCCACCACGAGGCCCGCGTTTTTCATTCCGATAAAAGTTAAAAATATTCCGATACCGGCCGCGGCCGCGATTCTGATGTTTTTAGGAATTGCATTCGCGATAACAATCCGGATCGGGGTAACAGAAATAATAATAAACAAAACACCGGCCCAGAAAACCATACCCAACGCCACAGGCCACGGGATTTGCTGACCCAGAATTAAAGAAAAAGTGAAGAACGCGTTGATTCCCATTCCGGGTGCAACAGCGAACGGAAGCTTTGCATATAATCCCATGAATAAAGTCATTAAAAAAGAAAGTAAAACCGTGGCTGTTAAAACTCCGCTGAACGACATGCCGGTTCCCGGCGTAGCTAAAATGGAAGGATTAACGAAAACGATGTATGCCATCGTAAAAAAGGTTGTTACGCCTGCAATGGCTTCTCTCTTGATATGTTGAATGTCCATATCAAATTATGATCTGCGAACATTAAGATGAGCAACTGAAAATCAACCGGCTAACTTCGATTTGCCGGATTTTCATGGTCCTGTGCTAATGTAAGGGCCTTCTTTTGATCATACCGCCACGGGTGTCGCGGATGGGATGCTGAATAATAAAAGCTTCGGGGTCAATCATTTCGATTTCATCAAGAATGTCTGTGACTTCTAAACGCGTCACTACACAAAACAAAGCCCGGCGTTCTTCAGTGCTGCCTTTTTTGCCGTAACCGCCTTCAGTCTTATAAACAGTTACTCCGCGTTGTAATTTATGAATCAGCACGGTTCTGATGTCTTCGGAGTACTGTGAAACGATCGTCACGCCAATGTATTCTTCAATACCGTTAAGAATAAAATCTACCGTTCTTGAAGCGGCAGCATAAGTCAGCATCGAATACATAGCTGATTCCAGATTCACCAATGCGGCTACGTACAAAAACAGCGCCCCGTTAAACAAAGCAATGAAGTCTCCTACGCTCAGGCTTGAACGCCGGCTGACCTGTACGGCCAGCACTTCTGTTCCGTCGATCACGGCGCCGCCACGGATACTGAGCCCGATGCCCGTCCCCAAAAACACCCCGCCGAAAATAGCGACTAACAACTTATCTTCCGTCAGCACGGGAATTTGTAAAAAATGAATAGCAACCGCTAAAGCGATGATAGCAATAGCACTTTTAATGGCGAATTCTTTTGAAATCTGTCTGAAGCCCAAGGCCACAAAAGGAAGGTTCACCAAAACGATAAACACCGAAAGATCTGCTTTAATGAAATAATGAAGTAAGAGCGAGATCCCCATCGCCCCGCCATCGAAGAATCCGTTGGGCAACAGAAACCCGCGTAGCCCCGTGCAAGCCGCAATGACCCCGCATGTGATAAAAAACACATCGACGAGAAGTTTTGAGCCTGATTGAGATGAGTTAGGAATAGGAGCCCCCGCCAAGTTGAGGCATCGAATTAGTGTTCACTGCCAGTTTAAACTTTAGTCCGCACTGATGGAAATCGACACCGTATCTGTATATGTTCCTACTAATGCCTGCGGCTCTTTGTCAAGACTCACGCGGACTTCAGAGACATTCGTAACTAGACCATCAACTGAAGGAACACGTTTAACTTCCTGGTTGGAGTTGGCCAGCACAACAGGACGGGCCCCACCGTAACTTAAAGTGTAATTTACAAATGCATTGGGCTGAGAGGTATTTCTTAGGCGCGATGAATTTTCAGAACTGACAAGAACGCGGTAGCCTCTTGGCGAGTTCGAAGTCTCGTTTACTCTTGCCACTAATCTTTCTGTTTCACCTTCAAGAATATTCAGCGATTGCGATTCAGGAAGCGGAACCACTTCAGCGGTGTTGATCAGCGGCACAGTCCCCGCAATAAAAAATTCTGCAGAGTTCTGCGCAAAAACAAAATTTGTTTTAATACTGACAGCTAAAAACGCGGCGATAAGTACAAAAATATTTTTCATAGAAGCCCCGAAAGAAGAACCATTGCAGCACTCACGCCGGATTCTTTATTCGGTTATTTTTATTTCGTGGATGAATAGTGGCTGATGTACGCAGTTAGAAAGACAGAACTCCACTGTTAGCGGAGCCGGCCTTTTCTAAGCAGATGAAGTTACAGAGACGCTGTTCGCTTACGCCACACTTCTTTTCGCAAACAGGAAAATGTAAAAAATTACAGTCCGACAAAAAGTTCCGGCGAATTCAGCTTCGATTGAATGTGCGCACCTTTTGTCAGAAACTTACAGATCGGCGACTCTTCCGAAACTAAAAAGAGCAATTGCCGCTCTTCTTCTGTCAGCAGTTCTCCAACCAAGGTGATTTCGCGCTCGATTCTGTTTACAGAGCCCTCATTGATAATATTAATTTTTACATCACAACACTCTAAGGGAATATTTTTTTGGTCAGCAAATTTTTGAATCGTTATCGCCGTACAGGCTGCCAGCGCGCTTTCCAGCAGGTCATGCGGTTCAGGACCAAAACTGTTGTCACCTAAATCAGATCTCATGTCTGAAATTAAACGGGTTGCACCGACATTGATTTCGTAATTAAAACTTCCAATTTTTTTAACAGCTTCAACTGACATGCGAATCCTCCTGTGCAAAATTACAGCATGCAAGATTGAACCCACCATAAAATAGGCATGACGAAGAATTCGGGTCAAATTTCCGCGATCCGGGGAGATTTGCGCGCGGACTCGCAAAATAACCCGTCTACATCCTGGCACTTCAATTGCTTTGACAATCGTTTTATCGGCGAAGGAGAAGTGAATGAAATCTTCAGGACAAATTATGCAGGAATTAGGATTTAATAAAAATGCTTCAGATTCAGCTAAAGCAGCTTTCTTAAAGCATCTGTTTAAAGCAGCTACCGGTTGTGAAGTTCAAACTCCTAGCTTTGAAACTAAAATCAGCAAAGCCCCTCCCGCAATGCAATTAAGTTTCGATCTGGATACTGCCTCTTACCAAGAAGCCATTTAGTTTCTTAAGAATCTAAAAAAATTCAGACATAAAAAAAGGGCTTTAAAAAAGCCCTTTTTTTTTGGGTCAGGCTATCACAACTAGGCGTTGTGATGCGGCTGGCGCGGAATATCCTTTTCACGTGGAGCATCGTCTGAGCCTTCAGAAATGAGTTCCTCTTTTAGTGCTAAGTAATGACGGCCGATATCTTCACGGTCTTCAAGATTCGTCTCTTTCTTGAATTCAGGAAGCATTTCTTCTTCCTCTTCTTCGATATGATGCTCGACCAGTTCCGCCAGCACTTTGATCTGCGCCAGTTTCAGTTCTTTCTCTGAAGCACGTTTAGCCTCTTCAACAACCTGATCGGCCAGATTATGTTCGACTTGTCCTTCAAAACCATGCTCGCGCAGATCTTTCACTTTTTTCATGTAAACGTATAATGACTCTTCTTCTGATTTAGCATGAACAGTCAGAAGTTTCGCGAATTCTTTAAAAGCCTGAATTTTCTCAGAGTCTTCCGCTCTTTCGCTCTTCATTGTTTTAATTAATTGTTTTAAAGGTTTGTGGTCGGCTAAAATTAAAGCCACGATATCCTGATCGCTTTCCACTGACTTTCCACGTCCTTTTGAAGACATTTTCATTTTCGTTTTAGTCTTTTTGTTTGTTTTCTTCTTCGCAGGGGATTTTGCGGTCATTTTCATTTTTTTCTTTTTCTTAGCCATACAATCTCCTTTTTTTATAGGGCACAGTTTCAAAAAAAAGCAATTCAGGTGCCATGGTTTACTGTTTGCAAAGACAATTTTCTAATTAGATGACGAACCGGAAATCAACCAAAGTTGCAAGCGAGGTAACATGCAATCGAAAAAAGTAAATTACGCCGTGGTCGGACTGGGACATATTGCGCAAGTGGCAGTTTTGCCCGCATTTAAAAATGCCAAGAATTCAGAATTAACTGCACTTGTTTCAGGAGATGAAGAAAAGCTCCGTACACTTTCAAAAAAATACAAAGTCACAGATACTTATTCTTACCGTGAATTTGACGAATGCCTGTTTGATGACAACATTCATGCTGTTTATATCGCCTTGCCGAACCGCATGCATTACGAGTATGTCATTCGTGCTGCCGAAGCCGGAAAACACATCCTGTGCGAAAAACCGCTGGCTGTTACCGCTGAAGACGCGCGCGAAATGATTCACATCGCTAAATACAATGGCGTAAAGCTGATGACCGCCTACCGATTACATTTTGACCCCGCGAACTTAAGAACTATTGAACTATTGAAGTCAGGCAAGATCGGAACCCCACGATACATTACGTCTGAATTCGGCCACCAGGTAAAAGAGAACAACATTCGCGCCGAAGCCGAAGAAGGCGGAACACCACTGCATGACCTTGGCATTTACTGCATCAATGCGGCCCGCTACCTGATGCGGGATGAGCCGATTGAGGTCTTTGCTATGGCCGCAAGCCCGCGCGCCAACCGCCTTCCAGAGATCGAACAAACCGTAACGGCCATGATGAAGTTTCCCGGCGACAGGCTGGCCAGCTTCACCTGCAGCTTTGCTTCAGCAGGAGTATCAAACTTCCGCATCATCGGTGACAAGGGTGATTTGTTTCTTGAAAACCCGTATGAGTATACCGGCGAAGTCACCCACCAACTGACCGTTGATGAAAAAAAGAAAGTCTGGAAGAGCAAAGCCGGCGATCAGTTCGCGGCTGAACTGGAATACTTTTCAGACTGTGTGATCACAGGCCGCGACCCTGAACCGTCAGGTGTAGAGGGGCTTATTGATTTACAGATCATTGAAGCGTTGATGGAATCAATCGAAACAGGAAGATCAGTAAGGCTGGGCTACGTTCCGCGAGTTAAACAGCGCCCGACCCGCCGTCAGGAAATTAAAAGACCTGCTCACCGCAGGCCTCAACTGATCAATGCAGAAAGAGAGCACAGCTAAAACTGTGCTCTGACAAATTACTGCTGTTGAGCAAATTTTGCGATTGTCGAAATTAATAAAGGACGGTTGATCGGCTTCACCAGGTGCTCGTTGCAACCTTCCTTTAATGACTGTTCACGCTGCTCTTTTAGGGCGTGGGCCGTTAAAGCGATGATCGGCTTTGTATAACCGCGCTCGCGAAGTGTTCTGGTCGCCTCGTAGCCGTCGCAAACAGGCATCATGACATCCATAATTACAACATTGTGTGAGCCACCCAAAGCTTTTTCGATGGCTTCCTGGCCATTATCAGCGATTTCAACTTCAGCCCCTGCAATACCCAGGTATTGGCGCATCAGCATCTGGTTATCAGGAGAATCTTCAGCGATAAGAACTTTAATGCCGCTTAAGGGCTTGTCCTGTTTGACGTACCCGTCGTCTTTTGCTGTTAAGTGTTTTTGAATTTCTGTAGACATGCTGGCAAAGAACAGGTTTTTAGCGTCAATAGCCGCGAACGCATCATCTTTGGCTTTTTTTAATTGTTCCAGCAGAACGCGGTTGGCTTCCTGAAGTTCAGAGATCTGAGTCAGGCACTCAGTCAGTCTTCGCTCGAAGCGGTCAAATTGAACCGCCGGTGAAGATTCGGCCGAGCCTACGTTGCTTGTAACACTTGTGACTTCTTTGTCAGCATCGAGATTCATTCTTGATTCTCCTTGTTATTGATCACCATCCTCGGTGAACAGTAACTTGATGTTTGTACAAGATGAAAAATGCTGCAAATACAATTTTGACTAAAATTACTTTGTTGTGAAAACTCAACAGACGCAAAACTAAAGTAAGTTAGTTTTGTGAAAATTCAATTTTCAAAAGCATCCAACTAATCTTGTTGTGCAGAAGATATAACGACCATTTTATTTTTGATCTTCGCTACACCTTTTACTTTTCGGACAGCTTCCAGGATCTGCTTTTCTTCCTCTGGAGAACTGACTTTTCCCTGAAGAATAATTTCGCCTTTTTGACTGACGATCATTTTACTTTCAGGATTATAATTAGAGACCTTAGACACCAATTGTTGCTGAACTTTTTCAGTCAACTGCCGGTCTGTCGCGGTCTGCTTCGGTGTTTCAGCCATCTGATACGGCGGTGGAACCATCGGAATGTGTGCTTCATTAAGTCCCGCCACGGCTGCGGTAGATAAAGAAGATGCAAATATTAAAATTGTTACATTATTTAATGTCATGCGTTTTCTCCCAGGGCGCATGAAATGCAAAAACTGTCTCATTTTGAAAACAATAACTTAGCTCGTTTCTATGGTGCTTTTTAACTCGTTTTTAACGACTTTGAGGGCACAAACGCCCTCTGAAAATCCAATGTTAAGAGTCCTTAACAAAGGGTAAAATCAGTCAATAAATAAAAGATTGAATTTTAAACTTAATATATGTAACAAATACCCCATCTCAAAAACGCTAAACCTTTAAGATGGGGAAAAGGAAGTAAGCAGCATGAAAAAAGTCTTAGTCATTGAAGACAACGTAGAAACACAAAATTTACTGAAGAAATATTTACAGCACTTGTATGATCTTCGTATCGCGCCGGATTTACATTCGGCTTGGGAACTGATCGAAAAAGAAGACTGGGATGTAATCCTGTTAGACCGCGGCTTACCTGATGGTGACGGACTTGAAATTTGCGCTAAATTAAAACGCTTCAACATGGACGGAAAGTTTCCGGTTATCGTGTTGACGGCATCGTCTGAACTTGAAGAAAAAATCAAAGGCTTAACTGCCGGCGCTGATGACTATGTCATTAAGCCATTTGAGCCCCGCGAGCTGTTGACTCGTATCGAAGTTGTTTTACGCCGTCGCAACACACCTTCTTCTTTCCAGTCGACAATCACACTTGCTAACATCATTGTTGACCTTGAAACTCACACGGCAAGTGCCCGTGTAGGTGAAAACGAAACGGTTCCATTGGATTTAACTCCGATCGAATTTAAAATTTTATTGGCCTTGATCAGAAACTACGGCAACCGCGAAATCAGCCGTGACACTTTGATCAGTTCTGTTTGGGACAAAGTGAATCTGAGCATGCGCAATATCGATACCCACATCTGTCACTTAAGAAAGAAAATTGCGCGCGGTAATTTACAAATTAAGAATAAGCGTAATAAAGGCTACTACCTGAAAAAAGACGCGAGTGCTGAAGTCGTTCCAGTTGCTACTCCGGTGTTACCCCAACAACAACTTAACGCATTTTAAGGACGACAATGATGGAAACAACAAGAACTGAAATCAACATTGATAGCGACATCTACGAACTCGTGCCGGGCTTTTCTGAAGCCCGCCGTAAAGAGCTGGACACCTTACGTAAAGCCCTTGCAGCAGATGACTTCTTAACGATTGCAAAGATCAGCCATACAGTTAAAGGGATCGCGCGCCCTTACGGCTTTCCCACACTTGAGGCTCTGTTTGTAAGACTGGAGCAATCTGCGAAGTCTGCTAATGCAGAAGCCTGCCGTTCGATCTTAAGCCAGGTTGAAGAGTATTTTAACCAGTACAATTTTTAATAATAACCTAACGTTCATGTGCAAAATAAAAAAGCCGGTTGTAACCGGCTTTTTTATTTTTTGCTTTCGCTTCTGAAAGAATTAAAGAATTACTGTCCGCTCAGAATATAGACCATTTTTTCCTGGTCTACCGGTTTGGCAACGAACTCCACCCCGAGGCGCTTTTCGCGGATCTGTTTCTTAATATCTTCAGGTTCCATTGATGAAACCACGACTACTTTTGTTTCCGGAAAGTACACGTCAAACAGGTGACAGATCAACAATCCGTTTTCTCCGTCCAGATTGTAATCAATGAGGGCTACGTTAGGGCCGTCTAACCCCTGTTCAATCAAATAAGTCAGGTACTTTCGCGCTTCTTCCGATGACCCAAGGGATTTTACCCTCGCATTCTCGTTAAAACGGCTTATAAGAACTTTAAATAGCTTAGTGGTAGATAGGTCGTCCTCGACAATTAAAATGTCCTTATCGGCCTCAAAAAGGCTTAAGTCATCGATGACTGAAAAATTCCAGTTCGCGATGTCACCTTTGTAAGCATCTGAAACCGATATGCCGGGACTCGTGTGCACTTGGTTCATAAAATTAACCTCCGTGTTTTAGCAGCTTCCCCTATTTTAGTGAGGAGAAATTACTTTTTCGAATGAATCTCTCTTTATTGAGAAATCTCAAACTGCGAATTAAGCGTCCAGATTAAACCGGATTTGCTGAACTTCGCTCTCAAAATCCTTTATCAGCTTTCTAACTTCTTCGCTGTTTTCGGATTTTGCCGCCTGGTTCATTTTATCGCCGAGCTCGGTGATCTGATCAAAGCCGAAGCTGGCTCCGTTGCCTTTAAGTTTATGGGCTATTCTCATGATTCCTTCGAAATCATTTTTAGCCATCAAGTCGTTAAGTTGAACCGTATCTTCTTTTCTTCTCTCTAAATAAGCCGGAATGATGTCTTTTAGTTCTTCTGGAATGTTGTAACTTGCGTTCGTTTGCATAAACTTCTCCTTAATTTGCGTTTGCTGAAATCAGCTCAGAGGCCTTTACCGCCAAGTCACTGTAACGTGTTGGTTTACGCCAGTGATCCAGATGATA
Source organism: Pseudobdellovibrio sp. (assembly GCA_020696855.1). Lineage (GTDB taxonomy): Bacteria > Bdellovibrionota > Bdellovibrionia > Bdellovibrionales > Bdellovibrionaceae > Pseudobdellovibrio. Next base: position 21,405 of record JAJFMT010000007.1, on the reverse strand, counting down.
GAAGTAATTATTGGTCGGCAATTGCACCTGAGGGCGGTCAAGCACGGAGTAGGTAATAACTTTCGGCCGGTTGTGCTCAAAGCGCGCTTTTAAATCATTAAATAGGTCAATAATTTTGACTGATTTTTCTACCAGCTGATTTCCCACTAAATCGTCGCCGAGCATCCAGTCTAAAACGATGAAGTCATAGTTCTGAAAGCTCATTTTATAAGGAACACCGTCATGCCCGTTCGAAATAGTTGTTTCGCATCCCAGCTGCTTGAACACAGCTTCGGTTGCGGCAGCTACTTCAGGGTCATCTTCAACAATCAACACAGAAGGAACATGTTTACTTGGGCGGGAGAATAATGAAGGTTTAGTCGATTTTCCCAATGCGCGGATGTCTTTCAGCAGGTCTTCATTGGCCTGACCAACATACGGCTCGCCTTTTTCGCGGGCCACATGCCATTCGCGGATCTGCTGCATAATAATAGCTTTCGCCATCGCAAACGCTTCTGCAGGATCATGACCGTAGGTCACAGCATTGAATTCCGCATTTAACCCGTAAGAGTGAAAGCTATAAACCCATTTATCAACATCCACTTCGGTAAAATACTGAGTCGTAGCAGAAGTTGATGGCAGTAAATCTGTGATCTCCTGAAGCTCGCGGGCGTTAATCTCATTAATCTGAGCGCGCGCCATCGCAGCTACCGCCGGGTCAACAGAAGACATCGGGAATGACTGATCTTCTTTATACTTCTTCCAGCTTTCAAGATCGATCACCTGGGCTGTTACAACATCGCTGCCTTCACGGTCGCCGTCTTCAAGAGCACGATACTTAATTTTGTGAAAAACAATAAATCTGTGAATAAGAACCGGCACTAACAGAAACGGAACAACGAACAGCAATAACGGAAACAGAATCACTGCGCCGGCCGCTGCCAGAAAGAAAATTATAGACGTCATTCGTTCCATGATACTCCTTGATACAGCACTTAAGCCATCCATACCCCACCACCTTGTTTCGGGTTTGTAATGAGCTCCATTGCCTGCGCAATGGGTCCCGTTTGATATTAAAACACTATCGCAAGTTAAAAGTTACGGAGCCCTTGGATTTTAAGTAAGGACTGTTACGGAATGCAGATTCATCATAAGAAGAATGGCAACCGAAAATTTCATTTACTCTGCTTTCAATGACATCTTCAGATAAGTCTGTTCTTTGGCGCAACATTTTTACAAGTACTCGTTCGTCCCCTTTTGAAATCTTCCAGTCTTCATCAGAGATAACTTTCCATTCGCGCTGCAGTTCAGATTTAATTTCTTTCCAATTTCTTTTTACCGTTAACATCTTCCCTCTTCTCCCTCTCGGTGGATCTCAACACATTTAAGGAGGAATTAGCAATGCATGGGCCACTTATTAAGCAATCACAACCGATTAAATTCATTCACCAATTTTTTTTGCTTAATTTCCTTTAATCTCGTAATTGAAATTATGCCCCCGCTGAAGAAAATCTGCCACTAAAAGCGGAAAAATTCCTTTGGAGTTAAATTTTTTTAACTAAGCGGGGCAAGTTTAGACTTCGTAGAAAACATGAGGCTAACATCATCCCCACGACGAGAAAAAATTCTACAAAGTAAATGTAATTTTGATCATGAAGAGGGGAACAAATGACAAAAGAAACGCAGCAAATTCCGAACATTTTATTAGTTGAAGACGATATGGATCTGGCTGAAGCGATTATTGTTTTTTTCAAGCAGAAGAACATTAAAGTTATTCACTACACAGAGCCGCAACAAGCGTTAAAAAATATTGAGTCATTAGATGTGGAAGTTGTCATATCTGACCTTAACTTGCCCCAAATGTCAGGTGTTGAATTAATGAAGAGCCTGGCTAACAACGGTGTTAACTTACCTGTTGTTATCATCACCGCTTCAAGCGATGTCGAAGTGGCTTGTGAAGCCATCGCGGCCGGCGCGTATGACTTCGTCATTAAACCGTTAAAATTACCACAGCTATATATTGCTGTTCAACGCGCGATGAATTTATCAAAAATCAGCGCCGACAACGTCGCTTTAAAAAGAGCGGTCGAAGTTACCCGCGGCGCAAACCCGGATGGCATGATCGGCTTCAGCCCGGCTTTCAAAAAGACTTACGACCTTGCCAAGCGAGTCGCGAAAAGTAACTCGACTATCCTTATCTCGGGAGAGTCAGGAACAGGTAAAGAAATTTTCGCGCACGCTATTCATAAGTGGAGTAACCGCAAAGACAAATTGTTTGTTGCCATCAACTGCTCGGCGATTCCTGACAATTTATTAGAATCAGAACTTTTCGGTCACGCTAAAGGTGCCTTTACCGGCGCTTACGACAAAAAGATCGGATTATTCGAAGAAGCTGAAGGCGGAACCGTCTTCTTGGATGAAATCGGTGATCTGAACTTGCAGTTACAGGCAAAACTTTTACGCGTACTGCAAGAAAGAAAGATTAAACGTATCGGTGAAAACCAGATGCGTAACATCGATGTTCGCGTCATCACGGCGACTCACAAAGATTTAAAAGCAGAAGTTCTCGAGAACCGCTTCCGTGAGGACTTGTTCTTCCGTTTAAATGTTATCCCGATCCGTATCCCTTCACTGCGTGAGCGCGAAGAAGATATTCTGCCACTGGCGCACTTCTTTTTAACGAAGTATAATGCGCTTAACGGTACATCTGTTAAAGAGTTCACTCCGGAAGCAAAAGAGTTCTTGCTGAAAAACCCTTGGAAAGGGAACGTCAGAGAACTTGAAAATACGGTTGAACGCGCCATCGTATTAAGTCCTGGACCTGCCATTGATGTTGATTCATTCCTGATCTTCAAAGAAGCAGAAGAGCTGACATCTGAACCGGCACCGGCAGAAGCAGGCAAAAACTTCTTCTCATTCAGCTTTGATGACAAGTTTTTATCACTTGAAGAAGTGGAAAAGAAATACATCCAATATGTATTTAAGAAAAACGGCGGGGTCCGCATTAACACAGCAAAAGCGCTGGGTATTGACAGAAAAACGCTTTACAGAAAACTAGAGGGCATGATCAACGATCAAGGCGCTCCCTAGAAGTTCTGTAAACGACGGCTTTTTGCAAAGCCTGTAATCTCTTTTGTCAGGCATGGTGGAAGAACTCTTCCATCGTGCCAAGCCTGTCCTGAAAGAATTCTTTCAGCTCAGGTGTTAATTCACTGATTTGCATAATCTGCTCTTTGATCTTCTGTTCTTTCAGCACCAGATCTTCACGGTCTCTGTAGAAAAAGTCTTCCCAGAACCTCTCAGTCAAAAAGCGCGTTTGATACAACATATCCTGCACAGGGTTCTGACCGCCATACGGTGCATCCACCCAATCTTGCTTAATCAACCAGTCCAATGAGAGTTTCAGCATTACCAAATGGGCCAGATGCTCCAACTGATCATCGGAACTGACGAGTTCGGCGTCATGTTTATGCTCTTTAGAAAAGTTATCAGAGACAGGCATTGGATGCTCTGCGAGCACTTCTTTGATTTTGGCTTGTAACTCTGAAACCATAAAAGGTTTCTTGAAGTAGATCATGTCTTTCTTCTCGTGCTCAAGCACGGTCTTCATCACCTTGTCTTCTGCCAGAGATGAAACGACAATGATCGGAATATCCGGGTAAGTTCCCCGTAATACGCGCCAAAGATCAAGTCCCGTTCGATTACCTTCCAGAAAGATATCCGCAATAATTAATTCATAAGGATTTTTTTCTTCGATGTTTGCGTTCTTAATCAGGATTGTAAACGCTTCCTCTAAACTAACTGCTGAATACACTTCAGCTTGCGGACGTACTTTGTAAATAGCTTTCTGAATGAGAAGCAGCTGACTGACGTTGTCCTCTACAACCAGGATCTTTTCCGGCTGATTTTTGGATTCACGCATAAGCTCCTCTCGCGATGAGTCTTATTCTCACCTTGCGTCTTATTTAAGCAAATGAGAGGCCCGCTTTTAACGCTGTATATTGTATTTTGACATTTTTTCAGAGTGGATTTTTTCCACATGGGGAACAACCGGACGCAAACAAACTATACCGTTATAAAATTTTCCTGAGCTACAGTTTCGTTCGTTTCTTCTTTTACAACAAGTTGATGAACAGTGGTCATCAACTGAGATTTACTTACAGGTTTGGCGATGTAGTCATTGCAGCCGGCACGCAGACATTTCTCTCGGTCACCCTTCATTGCGTATCCGGTCAGTGCAACGATAGGTACCTGATAACCTTTGGACCGCAGCTCTTTTGTTGCTTCATAACCGTCTTTAACCGGCATCTGCATATCCATCAAAACAATATCGTATGATTCAATCAGAGCTTTTTTGATTCCTTCTTCGCCATTATCAGCGAAAGAAACTTTCATTCCAACTTTGGCTAAATATAAATTGAGTAAGACCTGATTATCTTTGGTGTCTTCAACAATCAAAACTTTTTTACCGGCGAGCTTTTCAAAGTTTTGCGGTGCTTTTTGTTCCTGCGAAACTTCGCTTACCCGCTGTTTGCCTTCATAAACCGGCTGATAAGCCACCTTTATATAGAAAGTACTTCCGCGCTGATAAGTACTTTCCAGCAGCCCAATATCGCCGCCCATGAGCTGCGCCAGTTTTTTCGATAAAATTAGACCAAGCCCTGTTCCACCGAATTTTTTACTGACTGACGAATCTCCTTGGGAAAATGGTTTGAACAAACTGTTCAATTGGGTTTTGGGGATACCTTTTCCAGTGTCTTTCACCGTAAAGAACAAATAATGCCCGCGCACCTCATATGATAAATTGACCGATCCGCGCTCTGTAAATTTAATTGCGTTGCCGGCAAGGTTCAGAAGAACTTGCCTCAAGCGGCCGGGATCTGTCTGAATACACTCCGAAACTTCACCCTTTTTCTGAATTTTGAATTCAATTCCCTTTTCTTTCGCCCGCATTCCCAATAACAGATAAAGATCCTGCATCAATTGGGAAAGTGAGAAGACTTCAGTTTCAACTTCCATCTGATCCGCTTCAACTTTCGACAGATCCAGAATGTCGTTAATAATGGTAGCCAGGTTATTACCCGTTCTTTTGATAATATCTAAGTAATGAATTTTGTCAGAGTCTGATAATTCCGGATCCCGCATCAATTCAGTAAAACCTAAAATGGCGTTCAGCGGTGTCCTGATTTCGTGAGACATATTTGCTAAAAATAAATTTTTTGTCTGGCTGGCGTGAACAGCTGTTCTTTTATCATCAATCAGCTGTTGAATATTGCTCACCATGTGTTTTAGCGAAAGGGCCAGTTGCCCGACTTCGTCTTTTGAGTTTACCGGAACATCGACATCGAATTCGCCATTACCGACTTTATCTGCAACCACATTAAGTTGCTGCAAATCTGTTGTTAAACGGCGGCTGAAAATAAAAGTCAGGCCCAGGCCGGTTCCTTCAATTGTGATGACCAGTAAAATAAGGAAGGCCGCTAAAAGACCTTCGACCCAGCGGGAAGCCGCCCCCAGAGTATTCGAGAAATCTGTTTCAACAGCGGTTAGCTTCTGGTTAAGAACGTAAATCTCGTCTAACGCTTCAGAAATTTTTTGGTTGTTACGCTTTCGGATACCTTTGGATACCTCATTATCGATCTGTACCCCTAGCAGCTGAAGCTCATCGATTAAAGAATCACCTTCGCGCCAAGCTGCTACAGCTTTTTGAACATGGGGAACATCGCTGAACCTTCGCATGAGGTTCACAACTGACTGAATATCATCAGGATGGTTGCCGCCGGCAAGAAATCCATCGCGAAGTTTTTGCATGTCCATAACCGGAGCTTCGAGTTCAAGACGGGCTACCCTGTCACCTGCAGGGATTTTTAAGTTTTCCAGAAACTGAAGGTAAAATCGGCGGTTGGATGTAACCACATAACGTTCAAGATTATGAACCGCATCTTTTTGCGCCTTCGACCATATAGCTTCTCCCGCCACAAAGGCGCGAACGGCAGAAAGTGTGTTCATGGCAAAAATAAGAGTGAGTAACTCAGTGGCGATCATGAACGCGAGAATGCCGACGACTGTGTACAGCTTTTTAGAAACGGATAGGTCTTTCCAAAAACGAACGATTCCCAAAACGTGATCCCCTCTTGCGACTTTCCAACTGGACAGGAAAATCTCCCTTTAACTTTTTAAATGAGTGTTAGGGCGAAATAAAGCAAGATAGGGTGACTTAAAACATTATTTATTTTTCTTAACAATTAAGGCATGTGCTCTGTAGGTTTGAATAAAAAGCTGGCGATTATGAGCAAGAAAATTGAACCAAGTGCTGCCATTGATAGCACTCCAAAAAGACCGTTGGGAGCCATTTGCAACGTACGGTAAGTAAAACCGCCTGCTAATGCTCCCACGATTCCTACGACTACATCACCCGTGCCGTCCAGGCCATTTCTGCTAAACAGAACACTGGCCAGCCATCCGATTAAAGCTCCTACAAAAAGAAAGAGTAAAATCATCAACATAGACGGCACTCCCGGTGAAAAAGTCTATTCTACTTTAATCAATACTAATGAATGAGAAGCTTTGCTTGGATACTGTTGTTGTTCAGCAGTTGTCGGAAGACCTGCTGCAGACAATGAGTTTTTCAAGCGAGCATCAGTTGTATTGAACCACTTAGAAACTGTATTTGGCTGTGCAGCCATGTTGTAAGTGTCGATATCCATTTTCTGAACAGATTTGATAAAGTCTTTTACAGCTTTATTTCTGTTGTCAGCAAGGTCACGTTGATACTTAGGAAGTTTTTTAACTTCTTTAGATGGGTATTCTTCATCTGACCAAGACATAACGATCGCTTCATCTAATTTACCAGCTGCTTTAGCTTGTTCAACTACAGAACGTAAAGAAGATTTCGCACTTTCAGTTAAACCTGTGCTGCCCGGTTCGAAGCTGATTTCTACGAAGTTGTAAGCGTTAGCCTGGCTAGCTGCTGCGTTTGAAACCGAACGTGAATCACTTCTTTCAGATGCTGACATCCCTGCTGCTGTACCGGCTGTTGCGCCTGCTGCTGTACCTGCTGAAGGAGCTGCTGCGTTTGCAGAACCTTGGTTATACATAGAGCTGTAAGAACCCGGAGCCTCTGAAGACGATGAACCTGATTCAGAAACAGTAGTTGTTGTCGTCGTTGTTGTTCCCGCTACATCTGAGTCAGAAGCGCTGCTTGAAATATCAAGATCTGCATCGTCGCTTCTTAATGAAGCATCTTCGCTGACTAGAACGTCACGGTCATCACTTCTAACATCTGATCTGATGTCTGAATCAGAACGGAATGAAGCTTCAGATCTTTCAACAGAATCACCGCGGTTTAAAGCGTTATCGAAAACTGTTGTGTTGTGTGAATAAATTGGCTCGTCATAACGAGACTCAAGGCGTTCACTTCTTAATGCGTTGTCTGAAACCGTGGTGTTGCGGTTTTCAATGTCGTCGTAACGAGTCATTGAATTGTCCACTGCGCCTGAACGTTCTACGCGGTAGCCATATTCGTCTGATTCCACACGGTGAGCTGAGCTAGAGCAGCCAACCGCTCCCAGTACTAAAAGACATGTGGCCGGCAGAACTAATTTTTTAGGTAACATTCTAATCTCCTTTTATTAGGTTGGTTTTACTTCGTGTAATTTCCCCGTAAACCAAAAAGCAATAAGAAGGCCAAGAATTTAGCCGCACTTTTTCAACGCTGAGAAATAACTAAGCTGCTGTTAAGTCACTGTTAAATAAATAGAGAGAAAACAGAAAAGAAATTTTCCCCATGAAAAATGAGATGGGGCAAAATTCTCAAACTAATCGGAGTACAAAAAATTTTTTCAGGTTTAGAAATGTTAAAGAGACATATGAAATGGACACTTCAATGGCATTTTAATTGCTTAATGTTTTCCGAGGGGCTCATGGTACGTGGTGAAAAATACTTTTTAATTTTAGCCGTTATCGTCTTTGCATTTTTCGCCTACGCCCAGCACGTGTAACGAACAGGTATTAATAAGGAGAAAGCGAATGCTGTACACATCTCATGCAATTAAATTATTAACCGAAGAGCACGGTACGATTCGCGCCGAGACCAAAATATTGCGAAATCTTGACATTCCTCAAACTGAAAGAAAGCAATCTTTTGCGCGTTTGTTACCTTTCCTTACCCTCCACAGCAAAAAAGAGGAAAAAATAGTTTACTCATTCATGAAGCTCTGTGATCAGGACGAACTAAGAATTTGGGCCCTTGAAGGTAAAGAAGAGCATCTTTTAATGGACCAGCTGATCCGTAAAATGCTGGCCGTTGATATTTCAGGAGAAGAATGGTCTGCCAAAGCAAAAGTTCTGGCAGAGCTTGTTGATCATCATATTGATGAAGAAGAGCAAGAAATCTTTCCTGCTTTAGCTAGAGAATTAAATGAAGATTCGGACGAACAGTTAGCCAAAAACTATGAAACACAAAATGTGCCGGAGAATATTCCACGGCCATTTAATTCAGAAAAGAACGTGGCTCAACCTTACCGCTAACAAGGAGGATTATTATGAAAAAAATGAATTTAGCTTCAGGATTTGTCGCAGTTGCCATGGCATTAAGTTTATCTGCTTGCGCTTCTCATGAAACACCGGCTGAAAGAGCCGAAACATCAACGAGAAAGGCATCCGACCAGGCGAAAGAACAATACCGCAACTCTAAAGATGAAATTTGCGAGCTTCATGACGGAAAGATGGAATGTTTCGCTCAGAAGGTCGAAAACAAATCTAAGTCAGCTTGGGACAAAACTAAAACAAAAGCTAATGAAATTAAAAATAAAGTAGACGAGTAAGTCTAACCAAATATCAAGGAGGAATCATGATTAGAGCAGCAATTGCATTCTTTATTCTGGCGTTAGTGGCTTTCATTTTCGGCGCAAACGGAATCGCAGGGCTTTCAATTGAGATCGGACGTGTATTACTGGGAGTATTCCTGGTTCTTGCAGCCATCTCATTCGTAGCCGCAATGATCACTGGCCGAAGACCAACGCAGCTACCGTAAAGGATTGCTGCGGTAAACGCAGCTCCCGATAACGGTCGCATGAAAGCAAAAATCACAAAAGGAGATCGAAATGGAATTCAATAAAAACGTAATCAAAGGCAAATGGCTTGAATTCAAAGGCAATTTGAAAAAACAGTGGGGCAACCTCACAGATGACGAACTGGATAAAACTGACGGTGACGTAAAAGCCATCGGTGGTTTGATTCAGCAACGTTATGGCGAAAAAGAAGAAGTCTACGGACGCAAACTTGAGGACATCTATCGTGGCCTTGAAGACAAAAAAGACGGCGTTGTAGATAACGTAAAAGATAAATTAAGAAGAGACACTCACTAGAAGGAGCAACCATGGCAAGTCCAACTTCATCATCATCAGATTCATTCAATAAAATCAATGGCGCGGCCCAAGACTTTAAAAACCGCGCACAACAAGGCGCTGAAAGTGCGTTAGACCGCTTCTCATCAGAAGCAGGTGAACGCCTTGGTGCTATCGCTTCACAACTTTCGGACTCAACTTCACAATACGTTGAAGAAGGCCGCAAATTTGTAAAAGAAAATCCTGAAAGAGGGATCGCGATTGCAGCCGGTGTCGGCGCAGTGGTCGGAACTCTTCTTACGTTAGCTTTGCGACGTAAGTAATTTTTTGATCAGAAGTGCGGGGCCGGTTACGGTCCCGTATTTTTTTATTTTAGCTATAAACAAACTTATTTTTGATATTTAAACCAGCAACTAACGGGAACACCAAATGACAAAGCAAATCTTAATGACCCTACTCTCATTCTTCTTAGGAGCCAAAGCCGATCACGCGGTAGCGAACAACGCGCAAGGTGTTGTGGACCTCGTTAAAGAAAATATCCGCGCCGAAGTATCGGCGATCATCTTCAGGTCTCTCATGGGTTTGGTCATTGCGATTACTACAATTTTTGCCCTCCTGCAATTGGGTCGCGCTCTACAGATTATTTTTAACCGCTCGCCTTACGGGCCTTACTTTGAAGTTGTCACTTTCGGAGCTGTCGCAGTAGCCGGCTTCTATGTCATGCTTCAATTGTTTCGGCCACCGCCAAGAATTATCATTGAATCTTCCAGCCCGGTTGAAGGGCTCGATATCCCGGGCCTGCTTCAGCGCTTCTCGCATGGCTTACTTAAAGGCTACATGAACGGATCAACTTCAAAATCAAACACAAATACTCACAGAACATTAGAGGCGGATTTTTAATATGAGATTAGCACGCAATTCAAGAATGATTTGTATCAAAACCGGCACACCAATGGGCGAAGCACGCGAACTGATGGAAAACCGCAGAGTGCGCCACTTGCCCGTCTTAAATGATCACGATGAAGTAATCGGAATGCTTTCTAAACATGACCTGACCGATGTTCCAAAATTTCAAGATCTTCCGGTTGAATTATTTGCAAGTTTTCCTGCACAGTATGTCACTCTTGATACACCGATTTCTACGGTGTCGCTGCGAATGATTGAAGCAAGAATTTCTTCCCTGGTACTTGTCGACTACAGCGGCGAAGCCGTCGGAATTATCACGACAGATGATTTGTTATACGAATTATCAAAATTAACCCGGGAGAACGAAGAGCACACTGTAGCCGAATGGACCGGTGCCCTTACAAACGTAAACACAGCCGGCGAAATCTCGCGCCGTCTGGCCGACATCGGCATCTAATAATTGCCAACACCACTTGTCCTGTTTGCCTCAAAAGCTGCCAGGATAAAAAACCCAATCAGATTTCAGGATCAGCCTGAAATCTGATCCGACTCAAGCAGGTTACTGCTGGTCATGCTTGTATTCATATTCACAAGTAAATCGGCCAGCTCGGCCGCGTGTTCTTCTTCGTCAGCCAGAATCGCTTCGAGCATTCGTCTTGTTGTTGGATCGCCCGTTCCGAACCATTCAATTAAATGCCGGTAAACTTCGATCGCAATACGTTCAGCTACAAGGTCTTCGCGGATCATGGCTGCTAAATCACCGGTTGTACCGTAATCGGTAGGAGATCGTTCAGTGATCGTAGCAGGGTTTAAATCAGGGTCCCCGCCCAGCTGATCAATTCGCTCTGCAATCATCATCATGTGTTCTTCTTCGTTCATAGCGTGTTCTTTGAACTCTGCCGCCACTTGCGGAAAATTAATTCCTTTTGCAACAACCTGGTGATGACGGTAACGAAGAACGCATAGAATTTCACTGGCCAAAGCCTCATTAAGTTTTTTGCAGGCCTCGGTCACATCCAGAGGATAATCCGGTAAAACCGCACCTTGCGAAATCGATTCATTCGCTTTACGTTTAATTTCATTTAAATTGAATTCCACACTTCCTCCTTAGTAAAAACTAATTTCTCATTATTGGGTGGTACTTGATTTTGTTCGTTGCTTAGCCCGCTGTTTGATTCCGGGTTTAACTTCACAAGTTTCGGAAGCACATCGAATGTCACCTGCACCAGTACGGGCCCGATAAATACACCCGACATTCCGAATAATGCCATCCCGCCCAAAACAGACAGTAAAGAAACAAACGGATGAACCCCTTGATTCCCGTAAGCCAAAAAGAACGGCCTGATTAAATTATCAACGGCGCTTGCAAACAGCACCACACCGAGAAGGCCTAAAGCGCCGGTGTAGTTCTGTTCTAACAGTGCTGAAGCACATAGGCCCACAGCCATGGCGACCGCTCCTACAACAGGAATAAACGAGGCAAAGAACGACAGTACAAGAATCACATAGAAGTCGCCCGCTCCTGCGAGCTCGGCTCCTATAGCTACAATACAGCCGCGAATTAATCCCACTAAAACGGTGGAGACCACCGCAGCGTGACTGCTGATTTTAAAACTTTCGCGCACGATCTGCAGTTCCCGCTGCGAAAAAATTCCTATCTTTCTGGAAAACCCGCTGATCTTTTCGGTCTCTGCCAAAAAGAAATATAAGGCAGCTGTAAAAATTAAAAATTTAATCAGTAAACCGGGTACGCCCGCCATAAATGCGGCCCCTGCATCAAAAATATAATTAGCGGCTTTATTGGCAAGCCCGCTTGAAAAATCTTCTGCGCTGACCTGTTTTGCCAGCCCCAGCTTTCTTATGGTTTTAGAAATCTCGGTTTCGACTTCTTCAAGCTTACTAACAAGTTTTTGCTTGGCCACTTCGGTATCCGATATCTGCACAGCTTCAGTATAGACTTTTTTACCGACAATACCGAACGGAAGACTGAACGCCATAAAAAGTGAAACCAAAACAATGGCGGTAGATAAGGCCCGGCTCTGCAAACCGAGATTCTTGAATTTCAGAAGCTGCAATCTGAATACAATCGGATGCAGCACTTGTGCAAAAATGGCGGCTACAAAAATGCTGGTAAGAAACGGAAAGAAAACACAAACACAGATGATGGTGCAAACCGCAAAGACAAGAAACCTGTACAAATTCTTCTGATTAACAAACAATTCCATTTTGTTTCTTTCTGCTTAGCCGCACTTAATAATATTGAGCAACACAGGTGCCAATGAATTGGTCTTGATATTGCTCGTCATAAAGCAGGAGGTAAATATGGACGATAAATACCATAAGGCGCCAAACGCAAAAGAAATGTATTCGCGGTTTAAACAAAGAATTAAACACCAGCCGACCGAAGTCCAAATTGACCGGTGGGAATATGAAGGCGGCACTGTACCGCGCGAGGCGGATCAAGCTTACCTTCATACTCTTTCAATTAAAGAGAAAGTAAAACAATACGCAGAAATGGTGTGGAAGTTTTTTCACAAGCCATTCTTCACCATAAAATCTTAGAATAGCTTTCAGTAAAAACTATTCAGCAGATTTTTCGGGACTGACTTTGTTTGTGTGCCTGCTCTTATGTTCAGGTGGCTCTACCGATTCGTCTTTAGGCCAATACGTTTGATTTTTATCTCTGTCATAATTAATGGCGGACGCATTCGGTGGAAGCTTCTTTTTTTCAGTCTGGTTTTTATTCACAGTCTCTTTGTTTTTCATATCTGATTGATCCTTGATAAAAAAAGATTCCGAACTAAGCCGGCACATCCCCTCTGACGGCTTAAGTCCGGAAGTAAATAAACATCTTAAAAAAATTTCGTCGTTGCTTGGTCCCCTGCCTGTTTACTGTAGGACGGGCTCCAGTCTCCACCAAGCTCTGATGAAACGCTGACCTCGATTGCTCCGGTCGCTTCCATAATATTTTTAGCTTTTGCTGATCCATCAACATCGTCTGTTTGAACAGAAACCAGCACGCGTCCTTCTTTCAGCAGACTCTCGTATCTTTGAGCATCCACTTCAGAAATTCCGTATGCTGCCAAAGCTCCTGCAAACGCGCCGGCGGTGCCACCAAGACCGACTCCTGCCAGGGCAGATAACAGTGGGCCTGCCGCGATGAAAGGGCCTACACCCGGGATCATCAGCGTGCCGATGCTTGCCAGAAGACTTAATGTGCCACCGAGAACCGCTCCTGCACTTGCGCCCGCAACCGCACCTTCAGGAATTTTTGACGCTTTAAGATGAAAGTGATCCTGCTTGCCCATATCCTCGGGCAAAAGCACTGATATTTCTCTCGCGTCAAAACCGTTGGTACGAAGTGCGTTAACCGCATTTTCTGCTTCGCGCCTCATTTTATAGATCCCAAATACAGCTTTATCCATGAGCCCCTCCATTTTGCTGGTTCGACGGTGATTAGCAAACACATTGCCAACCCCTACTCTCCATAGAAATTCACCAAAAACATTTTCACGAGGTATTTCGACTCGAATTGCGGGGCGATTGCGTTTTCACTTTCAATAGATTGCGGTTTGAACTGGCCAATGTTTTGCATTTTCACCTTCGAACCTAAAGAAGGAGAACCCATGTCCCGCAAGCCGATCAAAAAGAAACACGCTAAAAAAATGGCTGCAGCCGCAGCATCAGCACATGACGCAGTAAAAAAACAATGGAACTTTAAGCCTTTTAGAAAATGGGTTACTGATGTGTCTGAAAAAGTTCTTGATGTTTATGCGTTACCTTTAACGCGCTTAACAGAGCAAAAAATCATGAGTTTAAAATCAAAACTCAGATCATCAGCGCAGTCTATTTAGTAAATACACACGTGACCAAACAATTTTCTTTGCGTGGCACAGAGCACAGCGAATGAGTAATAGTGCTCCACGTACATATTTTGTTTCAGCGAAAAACTGTTAAGTGGCCGAGACGGCTTACAAAAATGGCATAGAATCTGCTTCGTAAATTGTAGAGATAAGATGGAAAACTTTTTTTAAGAGGGGTAAAAAAGTGGATCTAACTTCATTCAACGAATTCAAAATTACAGGCATAGAAAACAACTTTGGCTCTGCTATTGGCTCAGAAAATTTTTTTGAAGCTTCAATAAACGAAGAGTCACTAACCGCTCAGAGACGCAGAAGCTATCTGATGGAAATGAACGAGGACTTTGATATTCAGCAAGACTTCAAAGAAGTTACCTGGAATCAGAGAGTATCAGAGTAAATGCCGGCACCACTCTATTCTTTAACAACGAATTCTGCGCCCATTTTGGCGCAGCAATAAATGGATCTTTAAATACCGGTTCATCTTTAGAAATAGATTCTAAAGGAGAACCACAATAACAAAACCATCAGCGAAGGAGCTAAAAATGGGACAACAAAACAATCAATCAAATAATCAAAATTCAGGTAACCAATCTGGTCAACAAGGCGGAATGGGCCGTGAACAACAACGTCCAGGCGGACAACAACAAGGCGGCCAAGGCGGACAACAACAAACTCCAGGCCAAGGTGGTTCTTCAACGCAAAAACCTCAGCAATCTCCGCAACAAGGCGGCGGTAAAGGCCAACAGCAAGCTAAGTCTTCTGACTGGAAATAAGTTTGTAACTTAAATTACAAAAAGAAGCCCGGGTTTTTACCCGGGTTTTTTTTTGATTTATCGAACGCCGCCCGTCTCTTCAACCGTCAAATTATTCCGTACTGATTTAACTCCCGGCATTCGCTTGATGACATCCATGATTTCCCGGCTTTCAGCCTGTGTTCGCACCGACCCTTGAATGGTCACGTGCCCGCTTTGACTGTTGATCTGCCGGCCTGATGCCGTGTAACTGGGAATTGCACGGATCAATTCGTTTTGAATTCGTGTTGCGAGTACTGCGTCCGTGGTACTTTCGACTGGCAATGTGGAAATTCCAGGTTGATCGAAAGTATCAATAACAATGATGTTATCGTTTTCATTTGAAAGTCCTCTCCCCGGCGGAGCTACCGGCGGAATTGTAGCAGCATCATTTGCTCTCGTGCCACCGGTCGTTGGTACTCCGGTTGTAGTTGTTGTTTCGTTAATCGAAGTGCCATTGGTAGCAGCTCCGGTAGTCGTTCGTGTTTCGTTAATTGCAGTGCCTCCCGTTGGAGGTACTCCGGTTGTCGTCGTCGTTTCGTTAATCGGCGCACCACTTTGCGGTCTTGGAAGAGTTGCTTCCGGCGGCGGTGTAGTACCGATTAAGGTTGTGCCTGAAACGGAGTTCCCTGAAATTGATGGCTGCAGAGCCATCGCTACTGCAGCCTGAAGCAACAAGGTTGCTATTAATAAATAATTTCCCGTCAATCCAGCCTCCTTTCGAAGATCTGTAAACTTCAGTTCTTAACTTTAAATGTCAGCCAGCTCGGCCAACCAGTTACCGCGCATTCCTTTTGGACGGTTTTCCCACCAGTCCTCACGAGGAGCGTGCGGCGCATTTTTCTCTACCCATTCAGAAAATGAATTAACGAACTTCCAAAGAAGCTCGCGCGTTTTTTCATTTGTCAGAATGTCGTCGCTGTTAAAAAGACTTTCAGCCTGACCGATGTAAAGCTCCGGCGTGGGCATAGTCGGACTGTTTAAATAAACAAGTGACTGGCGCAAGTGATGATTGGCTCCGAAGCCTCCCAGTGAGCCGATTGAAACACTCACTACTCCTGAAGGCTTGCCGTCCCATACGCTTTTACCGTAAGGGCGGGAACCGATATCAAGGGCATTTTTTAAGACAGCCGGCACCGAGCGGTTGTATTCAGGCGTAAAAAACAAAACAGCATCATAGTTTTTTATTTTTACACGAAAATCAACCCACGACTCCGGCGGAACATTATCCAAATCCTGATTGTACATTTCGAGATTATCGATCTCGACAATTTCTAATTCCAGATTATCAGGTGCTAATCCGATCATGGCATTAGCCATTTTTCGGTTGAATGACTCTTTTCTTAAACTCCCGACGATTACTGCGACTTTCTTTGCTCTCACTTCACACCTCGTTTCTGTAACTGCTGGAAACATCGTTTAGCCTGTGAGCTGATAGAACCTGTTTCAATTGTGAAAAGATGCAAACCACCTTCCAAAATGCGGCCCGGCATAGCCTGACAGCATGAATTGAAAGTCGCAAAATTCTTTTTTAAGGGGTCTTTTTTCTCGAAACAAATAAACAAAAAAAAAGCCGGAGGTACTTCCGGCTTTTTTATTTTAATTTTTTAAGAATTAAAAATTTTAGTAATTCGACAAATTGTAACGACTGACGTTTGTGTATGTATAACCATAAACATCGCGAACCACGAAGTTGCCGTTTAACTGGATAGCCACGATTGTAACGCGTTTTCCGCTATCAAGTGCGGTCACTTGCTGGCCAACGTATAGACCTTGGCTGCTACCGTACATCACAGCTAAATTGTATCTGTCGATATTCGTGTAAGTGTAACCATACTGATCGCGAACAATGAAACGTCCGTTGTAATCTACAGATTGAATCGTCACGGTTTTACCGCTATCAACCGCAACCGCTTGCTGACCTACGCATAAATCGCGTGAGCACTGGCTTCCGTATGGTGGATTGTACGGAGGATTATGTGGCGGATTGTACGGTGGGTTGTATGGAGGGTTGCTAGGATATGGTGATGGATATGGGCGTGGCGGTGGAGGATAATGTCCGCCATGACCAGGGTGACCATGTCCTGGATGACCGTGCCCTGGATGACCATGACCTGGATGACCGTGACCTGGATGACCATGACCTGGATGACCGTGACCTGGATGACCGTGACCTGGGTGACCACCGCCATAATTTGGATGACCCGGGCCTGGGCTACCATAGTTTGGGTGACCTGGGTTTGACCCCGGAGTTCCCGGCACTAAATACTGTGCGTTTACTGCTAATCCTGAAAGTAGAACAAGCGTCGCTAATAATGATTTCATTTCATCCCCTAGTTTTTGGGTGCACTCTGGCACCTGGTTTTATCGTTGTCAGCTTATTTAACAAATAGCGTGCCGCTGGCAGAGGGCAATTTCGGCTCTGTAGTTTTAGTAATTTTTAGTTGTTCCAAGTGCTTAAATCGCAAAACTGCCGAATGGAACGGCAAGAAATCCGTTTTAACATGGACGCAACTGCGAAATGGCTCTGTAAAAATTTTCAGGAATCGTTTCAGGAACCTTAATTTTAGGACAATCCGACACCAATACTTTTGATTTTTATGAGGACTGTGCTAACTAACGGCCTCCATAACGAAAGGAACTTAAAATGAAATTTTTTCTTACGGCGATTACTTTGCTGGCTTGTGCTCCCCTTCTTCAGGCTTCTGAATACCGTTGCGCTTCTATGGCTCACGCCGAAGAGGCCGTTAAAGACAGACTGAATGTTGATCCTGCAGATGGATCGGTTGAAGGTCTTTTCGGATATGACGAATACCAAGGTGGCGGTCAGTATGTTTTCCGCAAAATTGTTGTTCGCGTTAAAAGCGCACACAGTGCTCAGTACCAAGACATGGTGGTTTCATACTCAATCGTAAAATCTTTTGATGGCCCTGATCACGGTGACTACTGTGATTTAACAGCGGTGGAATTCAAAGAAGACGTTTGTAAAGTCCGTCCTAATTTAGATGTTTGTAAATAAATAATTTTTTCTGTTCTTCTGTTTTATGAAATAAAAAACCCGGCGGTGTTGGCGCCGGGTAACGATAAAGAACGTTGGGAACGACGAAGTCGAACAGCAACTCGGATTATTTCACCAATTGCTTAGCTAAAATTACTAATTGAGACTTCAAAGTTTGTGCCTGATCTAACAGGTAAGCTTCTTTCGGATAAACATATTCGCTCATCGCGCACGAGTTGTTAGATAAAACTAATTTCAACATGTTTGTTTCTGCATCTAAAACTTTTAGGTTTTGCAAAGAGTATTCAGGCATAATCATCATACAAACAACTTCGCGGCGGTCCGTTGCGATTTCAGCTTGAGCCAACATTTGAACCGAGTACATCATTTCTTGCTTAACAGAAGCAACTAAGTTTAGGCTTTCTGCTTTTTTGTTTTTTTGAACCACGATCAGCTTTCCTGATTCAGTCAAAAGTGCCGACGTGATCAACGGGTCGATTCCCACCACTTGCGCGATAACACGGTCTTGAGTTTTTGCAGTGGCGATTGTTGATGCAAGTAAGATGGCTGTAAATAATATTTTCATGGTTTTTCCTTTTTGTGTTTTAGATTTAATTAGTAAACGTAGTTTCTGGTAAATTAGTAAACGTAGTTGAGTTGCGGATTGTGGCGGATGACTGTGCAAGATAGTTCTTCGATGCTGAAGTCGTTAGTGCCCATTCTTAATCTTAATATTCCCGGAGCTCCGCCATCATTTGTTACCGCGCTGAAGTCGGCTTCAAAACTAATATCTTCACCTAAGAAAATGACCGGCTGGTCTTCTTGTTGAGTGTTCAAATCTAACTGGCGAACAACGTAAGTTTGAGTCGTTGAACGGCCTAAATAAAATCTTTCAACTTTGATCATTGTTAATCCGGCGATGCCACCGGCGCTTAAAGTAAGGCTCATGCTGAGGTCCGGAGTTAAAACTACTGGGCGGCATTTGATTAAATCAACCAGTTCATCGGCTGCAACTGCTTTTGAAGCAGTAGTGAAGATTGTGAGCGCAGCTAATAATGTAATGAAGATATTTTTCATTTTAGTTTCCTTATTTTTCTTTATGGAAAGGTTATATAAAATTTAAATCATTAGTAAAAATTATTTAAAATTATATTCATGCAGTATTTTTTCTTATTTAAAGAAACCCGTATTGGAACCACTTGATGTTCTTTTTTCATGAGTAGTGGCTCAGGTGCGGTTTGCTTTAATCTGAAATCCAAATAGCGAACTCAGAATTTTTATCCGACGGATTCCGAAAGATCACGCCCGGAAAAATTTCTTTAAAATTTTAAACGGTGGCAAGTTCGGTTCAGCCGGAAAAGTGCCACGATCATTTTTTTGCCGCACTGCTTCCTATGCGCAACGGATTTTTTATTCGAAAATTTTTTTTGAAAACTTCAATTTCTCCTCTGAAAAAAATAAGAAAACGTAGTCACAACGTCACTGGTTTTTACTCGACCAAAGGGCATACACGTTGCTTTGTATTTTTCGTCACTCAAAAAAGAAGGGGAAAAAATGAAATTAAAAGATCAACTGAGACTGGTTCTGCTAGTTATATCAGTGGGTTGTATGGCAGCTGCTCAAACAATACCCACCGATGTAAATGGTAGCACTACTGCACCAGGTGACGAGGGACTCACGGAAGGACTTCGTCCGCCGGGAGTAGGCCCAGCACCACATCCAGGCCCAGGTGGACCTGGTGGCCCAGGCCCAGGCCCGCGACCTGGCCCGCGGCCAGAGCCACGCCCACCGAAACCACAACCTCAACCGAACCCGGAACCACCGGCTCCGCGTCCACAGCCACCAGCTCCGCGACCGCAGCCACCAGCTCCGCGTCCACAGCCACCAGCTCCGCGACCACAGCCACCAGCTCCGCGACCACAGCCACCAGCTCCGCGACCACAGCCACCGGCTCCGCGACCGCAGCCACCGGCTCCGCGACCGCAGCCCGGCTCCGCGACCGCAGCCTCCGGCTCCGCGTCCACCAGAGCCGCGACCTCCACAACCAAATCCTCAGCCGCAACCTCCGCCTCTAGTGCCGGGGCCGCGTCCGAATCCACCAGGCCCGGGGCCGCGTCCACCGCAACCTCGTCCGCCAGAGCCGCGTCCACCACATCCACAACCTCCGGGGCCGCGTCCTCCGCAACCTCGTCCGCCAGAGCCGCGACCACCACATCCTCAACCTCCGGTGCCGCGCCCTCCACAACCTCGTCCGCCAGAGCCGCGACCACCACATCCTCAACCTCCGGTGCCGCGTCCTCCACAACCTCGTCCGCCAGAGCCGCGACCACCGGTGCCGCATCCGCATCCGCGTCCGCCAAATCCATGGCCAGGGCCAAGACCGACGCCTCATCCGCGTCCGCCTCAGCCACCGCGACCGCGTCCACCTTACTATCCACCGCAGCCACCGCCGCGCCCATGGCCACATCCGCATCCTCGGCCACCGGCTCCGCAGCCGCCTCCTTACTATCCACCACAGCCGGTTGATCCACAGATCAGCAGCGACGTGAAGAGCATCATGATGTTCCGAACAGTGGGTAACGAAAGTATTCCGCTGCGAGAAATCGCGGAACTCGGCTATATGTACAACGGCTGGCAGATCGTTGCGATCAGAGCGAACACTCAGGTTGTAGATCAGCACAGAACAACCGTCGAGCTTGTCGAAGATGGAATTGTGCACGCAACACAAGTAAACCCGGGCAATCAAATTGTATTGTATCCGAACTCGCTTCTGATTGATGCCAATACACAGAACATCCAATTGCGCATCGGTGGCTATACACACATCGAAAGCATGACGATCGAGCTTCGCAATGTACGCGGTTACAACATCGATGCTGACTGGGGCTTTGCCCAGTACGTTGATGTCGACCTGAATGTTGATGCTTACTCGAACAGCTTTGTGAATCTGAATGACTTCGTGAACTTATCAATGTTCAGCGGACGCATTCTTGAACGAGTCAACGTGATTGCAGAAATCCCTGATCAGGCAGCGCCAGGCACCGTAACGAATGTTCACTACAGAGCTTAGGTACCGCCACATTTACAAGTTACGATCCGGCACAATTACCGATCTGGACAGATTACAACCGTTGGGTGCTTGGACAAAACGTCTTAGATTTAGCTGTGTACTCAGACAACGCGATCCACATGGACCGTGTGATTCTGAAACTGAAATAATTTAATCGTCTGATTAAATTCTCAAAGGCCCTGGTGAAACATCAGGGCCTTTTTTATTAACCTGACACCTTTTCCGGCGAACCAGGACAGCCATCTTATCGATTATTTCTATCAGAACTTGAATTTTTTAGTTTTCATCAATAAAGTCTCAGAATTCCAGCTGAGGTTTTCTGCATGTCACGTCTTAAAAAAATGTATTCACAACTAAAAGAATCAATGAGCTCCGATCACCGCGACTTCACACAAGGCGACCTTTCTGATGCAGTTATTCTGTTAGCCATTCCCATGATTTTAGAATTAAG
>JAJFMT010000006.1 GCA_020696855.1 Pseudobdellovibrio sp. | reverse complement strand
ATCGATAATTTTTGAACTTGGTGATTTAAACGGAACTCTCGGCGGAAAGATTTCCTGGGTGAAGGCACCCGCTCCGACAATTTCAACTATGCTGAGTGGCAGCTGCGGGCTAAGAAACAAAGATCTTTTAGCACGTATTTTTACTTTATCTGATTCACTCTATTTGCAGATGTATCCCATTAATGAAAGCCGTGAGCTAACAGGTAACATCTATGAAAAACTGCGCCACACTCCGGCATAACGAAAACCAATAACATCCAAAAAAATGCGCAATACGTAATTTTTAACCATTGCCGGAACGCGCGTTTGTCTCAAAATCGGACGACATCCTCGATTTTATCAACAATTAGAGCAGCAACTAGACTTTCATCTAAATAAACACTGGACCTCTGACGATAGGTTAAGACGGCCCTTTGAAAGGATTTAGTTATGAAAAAAGTCGGAAAGTTGATGGAAGATCTGGGATTCAATAAAGATGCGTCCGACTCTGCTAAAGAAGCCTTCATTAAATATCTTATTAAGCAATCTACAGGTCACGATGTCATCACTCCGAGTGAAAAACGCGCGATCCAGGAAAATCCGCAAAAAATTGTGAATTTTCCGCGACAATTGGCGTTTGATTTTAACGACGAAGAAACAACTCCGCGCAAAAAGGCCTGATTCCCGCGCGGCTCTTAAGCCGAATTATTCAAAGACAAATTAAGTTAAAAAGAATATATTTGAGTCTTGTTAAAGAACAAATATTTTCAGGACATTTTTGCATTCAAATCAGCGCACGATTCAGTGATTGATGCCGTTCGTGCGATGTCGGTTTTAAGTATTATTGCGTTTCACGTCATTGTGGGCGTAACGCAAATTTACGATTTTCAGAGAACAAAAGATTACATCTTAAATATGCCGGCGCTGCTTCAGCCGTTATGGCAGGGAGAAAAAGGCGTTGATGCGTTTTTTCTTATAAGTGCTCTGGTGCTAGGGCTTCCGCTCTTCAGTAAAATTGAAAGTTTTGACTGGGCTGCGACATTAACTTTTTATAGAAAAAGATTTTTCAGGATTTATCCGTTGTTTCTTGTAGCA
This sequence comes from Pseudobdellovibrio sp., assembly GCA_020696855.1. Lineage (GTDB taxonomy): Bacteria > Bdellovibrionota > Bdellovibrionia > Bdellovibrionales > Bdellovibrionaceae > Pseudobdellovibrio. The sequence goes on along the minus strand of JAJFMT010000006.1, from coordinate 46,696 downwards.
CTTGTTCTTTACACAGCCGCACAATGGAGTTACTTCGGACAATATTTTTTTACGAATCTGTTACTTATTAATAATTTAATTCCCGGCCACAGAACAATTATCCCGGTTGGCTGGTCGCTTCTAGTTGAAGTTCAGTACTATGCGGTTCTTCCTGCGTTTTTATGGTTATTAAAAAAATCAAATAACCGTGCCTTATTGATATCAGCCGGAATAGTCGTTTCTTTTTTTGTTTGCTACTGGAGGCTTTCTGCTCATAACGATCTTTACCTGCGGCCGCTGACAGATATCTTTTTGGCCGAAGATCATTCGAAATTTACGGCTCTAATCGGTGAATATCTTTATGAATCCAACATGACAAGATTCGGTCCTTTTGCGATCGGGCTTCTTTTGGCCTATTTTAAAGTCTTTTATGAAAGACAGATGAAAGAAATTTTCTCAAGAACAGGCCCTTCGCTTTTAATTTTTACCGCAGGAGTCTTTCTTTTTTCATTGGGACTTTGTATTCCCGTTTATGACCCTCAATCCTTTTATTACAATCCGTTCTCTCCCGCCTGGAATGCTTTCTACTTATGTACGCACCGCCAGATCTTCGCTTTTGGATTAGCCTTATTAATGGTTGGCAGCTGGTATTCGTTTATTTCCCCTTTTGCTTTTCTAAGACGAATCAGTAATAGCCGCTTCTGGCTGCCCTTTTCACGTCTTTCGTTTCCGATTTATTTATTTCATTTTCCATTCATAGCAGTGGCTGCGATCATGGTTTTTGGAACTACAAACGTGAAAGAGATTAGTACAGTCGGCTTTTTTCAAGGCTTTAGTCTGTTTGTTTTGGCCAGTGTGCTAACGCTTTTATTCTCGATTCCTCTACATATCTACATCGAAAGGCCTCTAATCGAACGTGGCCGCGCTAAGTCAATCAAGACGATGGTCTAGTTTCAGTTTGGAACTCCGCAAATGATTACCGACCTCGACATCAGGTTGGTAGGATTTTTTTACTAATAAACAATAGTTTACTCTCACGGAAGGAGAATTACTATGTCGCTCAATGGAAGAGCCAGCCTTTTATTAACCCTAACTACCCTTACACTCAGTTCTGTTGTTGCCTTTGCTGGCGCTCCTAAAATTGAATCAGTTCCGGGCGAGTACGTTGTTCGTTTAAAACCGAACATGATGATGTCTTCATCTAAACAAACGTTATCGAACATGTTAGGCGCTTACGTTAAATCAACTATTCCATCACAAAATATCGTTGTGGTGAAAAAGCCGGTTTTTGAAATTGCATCGTCTGCGATTGCGACTTTGAAATCGAACCCAATGGTTGAAGTAGCTGAGCCGAATTTAATTTACAGAATTAATCGTTTACCGAACGATCCAATGCTGGAGCAGCTTTGGGGCTTGAAAAACGTTGGTCAGAAAGATCCTTCAGGTAAAGTCGGCGTTGCAGGCGTAGATATCGGAGCTGAACAAGCTTGGGATATCACAACTGGATCTGATGACATGGTTGTTGCGATTATCGATACAGGTATCGACTACAATCACCCTGATTTAAAAGACAATATGTGGACGAATGCGGCTGAGGCTGCTGGTCAAGCCGGCGTTGATGATGATAACAACGGCGTAGTTGATGATATCCACGGTTACAATGCGATCAACAACTCTGGTGATCCAATGGATGACCAAGGTCACGGTTCTCACTGTGCCGGCACAATCGGTGCCCGCGGTGATGACGGTGTTGGTGTTGCCGGCGTTAACTGGCGTGTAAAAATGATGGCAGTAAAATTCTTGAGTGCTTCTGGTTCAGGAACTTTAGAAGATGCTGTTAAAGCGATTGATTACGCGAACAAAATGGGCGCGAAAATCCAATCTAACTCTTGGGGCGGCGGCGGCTTCTCTCAGACATTATTTGATGTAATCAAACAGTCTGACGAAAAAGGCGCATTATTCATCGCAGCTGCGGGTAACGATAACAATAATAATGATACTCGTCCTTCATACCCTGCTACTTACGCTGTACCGAACATCATCTCTGTTGCCGCTATCGACAACAAAGGTGCTCGCGCAAGTTTCTCTAGCTACGGTAAGAAAACAGTTCATGTTGGCGCTCCTGGCGTAAACGTACTTTCTTCTACTGGTGGCGATTACGATTCATTCTCTGGAACTTCAATGGCGACTCCGCACGTATCTGGTATCGCAGCTTTAGTTTGGGGACATGAAACAGCTTTAACAGGCCGTGAAGTAAAAGAGAGAATCTTAAAAACAGCACGTCCAATCGCTGGATTAAAAGGTAAAGTTGCAACTGGCGGCTTGGCAAATGCTTACTTGGCATTAACTAACCAACAACCTGCTCCTGACCTTAACGATCCTGCCAACTGGAGAGCGTCTGTATTAGCGACTCCTGTTGCTTCTGCAAGCCCATACGCAAAAAACACAAATCAGGTTTTCGAAATCAGACTTGATGTTGCAGCTGATGCTGACGTGGCTCTTTACTTCGAAAAATTCGATACTGAAGCTAACTACGACACAGTACAAATTTACGATGCTGCAGGAACTTTAATTCAAACTTTAAGCGGTAACAATGACGACAGTTTCTCTGCTGCTTTCAAAGGTAACTACGCAAAAGTTGTTTTCAAATCAGACGGTTCTGTTGAACGCTCTGGTTGGTCAATCACAAAAGTTGCAGTTAAGTAATTAGCTGAAATTAACTTAGATACTTGATTAAAAAGCCCGGTGGCGAAAGCTCCCGGGCTTTTCTCATTTTGAGACTGACTGCCATTCTACGTCTCTGCGACAGAACATAGGCGTTTCAATCTGAGAACGCGCATATGATAAGCCTCATAAAGCCTATACGTCCGCCTGGCTACTGTGTTCAGGAACGCTCCTTGAAATTACTTTTATTATTCAAGGGGTTTATATGAAATCAATTTTTGCAGCGTTAATATTATTATCCACAGTTAGCTTCGCTTCAGAAGCTCCATCAGCATACTATGTAGCGGCATCGATTCTGAAAGATTCAGGTATTGACGATGCCACACAGATTTCAGGAACCCACATTGCGACAGAACGAATGGGTTCAGAAGATCAGACAACCCATATTTTACGTTTTAACCGTGGCCAGGAATCATACACTTGTGATTACGTTTTCAGAGCCGGCGCTTTAACGTTTGGCCATTACGCAGTGGAAGCTGAAATGCGCAACTGCCAGAATGAAAGCGGTGCTGTTTTACGTTTAAATAATGATTATACAAATGATAATGGTGTTGTTCACTTTGAAAGACTTTTCTTCGACAACAATTCTAAATTTCGCCCGTTAACAGCCCAAGAAAGACAGCGCTTTTTAAGCCGCACCGGCCGCACTTTCAGAGATGGGCCTTCAATCAGAATTGTAAATCCACAAAACACCAATAGAGTCATTTTGATCAATGAAGGTCAGATGATTCCGATTAACTAATTATTTACTGCTGATTTTTTTTAGAAACTCGGCCAGCTTTAAATTTAAGTAGTCAGGAAAATCAAGCTGGCAGCAGTGAGAACCATAAGGAATCAAAACAAATTCTGAATCAGAAATCGTTTCATGCATTTCGCGCTGAAATGACGTTGGCGTTAAAATGTCCCGGTCACCTGCGATAATAAAAGTTGGAACTTCAATTTTTGATAAAATAGAGGTTCCGTCGAATTTTAAAAGCTGGTCAAAAAGTTCAAAGAAATAAGGAAGTTCAAGGCGAGAAACGCCTCTTCCGTACATTTCGATATCTTTAAACTGTGTCAGCTTAATATTAAAACCGCCGCCCAGAGCCGCCAGCTGAAATGCAACCGGGTTGTCCATAAGACCGCGCCAAAGATTATTCCAAAGATCAGGATATTTTTGGTGCTGGGTTCTGATAAAATTAAAAAGCGGTTCTGCGAATTCAAATCCGTAAAGTTTTTTAAGAGGATTTCTTGCAAAGCCATTAACGAAGGTCATGGATTTAAAAAGCTCTGGAAACTGCTCGTAAGTTTTAAGCAGATACGGAACGCCGAAGCTGTGACCGACGAAATGAGCTTTTTCGAGATTAAGATGTTTCAATAGAGATTTCACATCAAATGCTAAATGTTCGAATGTAAAATTATTTACGTTATTCACAGGCACACTTTTGTGATGACCGCGGATATCAAATAAAATGACCTGATGAGTTTTAGAAAAATATTCGACTTGGTTATGCCAGTGATTCATCAAACAGGCGATACCGTAAATGAACACCAGCGGCTCCCCTTGCCCGCGCACTTCGTAGTAAATAGGAGTTCCATCGATTGCTTTAAAGTAACCGGTCTTTTTTTCAATTTCGATAAATTCAGAATTAGTCGTCATCACAGCAGGGACAACTCTATCACGTTTGAACCGACTTTCAATTTGTCTCCCGAAGACACGAGATGTTGGTCAAACGCATTGCCATTCAAAGTTGCTTTTTCTCCGCAAAGATTTTCAATGTACACTTTATCTGCCACTTGAAAAAACTTTGCTACTTTCGGCGGAACCGCCGGGTCTTTAATGTTCAGGTCTAAATTATTAAAACCGATTTCTCTGGGCCCATAACTGAGAGTGTAAACTTCTTCATATTGAGGGCCTTGGATGAAGCTCAGACGGATAGGTTTTAAGAAGAAAAACATGTCCGGATGGACTCTGGGGCCAGGGTGGTTTTCAAGCCAGGCTTTCATTTCGTTCTCCCAGGACGCAATTGCGCGACCTTCTTTTTGAACGACCTTAAAGCCCGTTTGTCCGAGATTAAAAACAAGGCCTACAATCAATCTGGCTTTAGGAACTTCTTCAAAACCAAGACGCAGCTTGTTGTCGCCTAAACACTCGATATTCCAGCGTTTATTTGAATCTAGGTTGAGTATGGCATGCAGGTCTGCCATTGAGTCGTCGTCGAAAGTCAGAGAATCCACAGTTTTACCCACAATTAGGCCGTTCCTGAGGGGAATCTTTTTGCCTTTGTTTACACCGTCTAAAATCTCTAATTCCAAGCGCATGGAAATAATAATACGTCTCCTAAACAGGGCTTGTCCAGAGGGTGCCGAAGTGTTAGACCTTTAGGACACAAAAGTCATCCTTGCTCCCCGATGGTCGGTGGGGCTTTAACCGAAAGGAAATTTATGGATCTTAAGCCAGAACTTAAGCGTCCGTACGAGGCTGTAATCCTTGTACACCCAGACGCTTCTTTAGAAGAGCAAAAAGAACTCTTCAAAAAAAACAAAGCAACAATCGCTAACTACAGTGGTTCAGTTTACTCCCTTGAAACTTGGGGCAAACGCACTTTGGCTACGCCGATTGGCAAATTAAGAAAAGCTGTGTACTTCCACACGCTTTTTGAATCGAACCCACAAGCGATCATGGAGCTTGAGCGTACTATGCGTATTAACGACAAAGTATTACGCTTCATGCACACGGCACTTGATGAGCGCACTCCGATTTCAAAACATGCTGAAGCTTTCAAAAAAGGTTTAGCTGACTCTGCAGCTCGCGAAAAAGAACGCGAAGCAAAAGCTCAGTTGCGTCGTCAAGCGGCTCAACAAGCTCGCAGCGAAAGATTTGAAAAAGACGAGATGTAATTCAGATCATGGGTCAAATTAACGTTCAGAAGAAAAAGAATGTAATATGGTTAGCAATAACAAGTGTTGTTGCTTCCGTTTTATTTTCTTTTTTATCAGCGCCGTTTTTACGAACGCTTTCTGTAACGGTAAAAGGCCGGATCTTTTGGCTCATCGGGACAGTGCTTGTTGCATCTCTGTTCGCGATCGGAACTCAAAATTACTTAGTGTCGGAAACAGCAGTTTATGTAGGTGCCACCTGGATGACTTTAGGCGCGTACAGTGAACTAGAAAAGCGCGGTATCAACTGGAAGGTCTCAGGACTTTTTTCGTTAGTTATCGGATTACTATTTGCTTTAGCTGGATACTTTTTAGTTATGAAAAACCAATCCTCAGAAGATGTCTTGCAGAGAATTGTGGAGCCTTTGCGAAAAGCCACAACCGAAATGTACCCGAACTTTGACATGACTCACATGAAGTTTGAAAACTTCATCCTCGGCATGCTGGGTGGATTCCTGGCCAGTGCGATACTGGTTAGTATAATCTTCGAACCTAAAATTGCCCGGCTCTTTAATATTAAGAGAGAACGATTTGTTACCGGACTACGCTGGCTGGAATTTAGATTACCGGATGCAGTCATTTGGACTGTATTGATTTCAGTTTTCGTTCTCGTGCAGAATTGGGTGGAGTTAGAACAACTGAGAATACTGGCAATTAATTTATTACTGGTATTCGTAGCCCCTCTGTTTTTTCAGGGAGTGGCTGTTGTCGAGTTTTTGTTACGGATCAGCCGATCAGGCCCGATCATGAGAAGCATCACGTATATGATTATGATTCTACAGCTTATGCCTTTTGTTGTTTTGCTCGGGCTTGTAGACTACTGGGCGGATTTTCGCCGTCTCTTTAGAAAAAGAACAAAACAGTTAAATTAAATAAAAGTAAGGATTTGAGGATTTTATGAAAGTAATTTTACAAAAAGACGTTAAAGACTTAGGAAAAGTCGGCGATCTAGTAAATGTTTCTGAAGGTTTCGCAAGAAATCTTTTGTTCCCAAGAAAGTTAGCTTTAGAAGCTACTGAAAAACGTGTTAACGAGTACAACCACTTAAAACGCGTTGCTGAATCTAAAAAGAAAAAAGCATTGGCTGAAAGACAAGAGCTGTTGAACAAAATTAAAGGCACTACTGTGAACTTTAAATTAAATGCCGGCGACAATGATAAATTGTTCGGTACTGTTACAACTTCTGATATCTCTAAAGCTTTAGATAAAGCCGGTTTCGCAGTAGACCGTAAAGATATCCACTTAGAAGAGCCGATCAAAGTTTTAGGAACTCACAAAGCGACTATCCGCTATGCTGAAGGCCTTGAGACTCAGATCCAAGTAGCTGTAGAGCGCGCTTAAGCCTTTAAAAGCTTTGGTGAATTGATACACTGAAAAGCCAGGTCACAAGCCTGGCTTTTTTATTTATAGAAATACAACCGGCGCCGCAGCCGCAGTATAAAATAGACCCGCCGCTATAGATCAATTTTTGACATTGCCCGCGTTCTCTAAGAAGCTTTCCTGGCTTGCCTTTATGCAAGGGGGATACATGAAATACATCGTTCTTTTGTTAGTTTTTTCAAGCACCGTTTTCGCGGGCATTACTGAAAACCAAATTGAATTCAAAGTTGAAAAACAACAAATTCAAATTACACCGAAACCCGGTTTTCACTTAAATAAGGACGCGCCGGCAAGTGCGGTGATTGACGACCTTGAAGCGTTAAATAAACCTGTCACAAAAACCGAAAAACTTTTTACGTTTAAAAAAGGCGAGAAATCTAAAAAAGCGGTTTTAAGTTTTTACGTCTGTGACGACAAACAAACCGTTTGCGAAAAACATGATAAGACTCTTGATTTGAATTCAGGTAACGTTAAGTCCACTTCAGTCAAATCAAGCTTCAACAACATTAAGGAATTAAATTTAAAAAGCACCAACGGCAAACCGACACTTCTGGTTTTCTCTGCACCGTGGTGCCCGGCTTGTATCCGTATGGTGACAGAAACTTATCATCAGCCTGGAGTTGAAAAGCAGTTAGCGAAATTAAACTTCGTAAAACTGAATTCTGACTTACCGGAAAATAACGAGCTTTCAGAAAAATTTCACGTCAAAGCGATTCCGACCCTTATTTTGCTGGATAAAGACGGAAATGAATCTTACCGCTGGCTTGATTTTCAAAGACCGAAAAATTTTGCCAAAGAGCTGGATGTAGAATTACAAAAAGTAGCAGTTGCCGCTACAGTTGCCGAAAGCGCCAAACTTGGGGATCCCTCTGCGGCCAGCGTTCTTGCCCACCGCGCTTACAATGCTTTGAATTATGAAGAGGCCTACAAATGGTTTACGCTCACGACATCTGAACGCGATCAAAAATACAAACTGGCAAGCGAAGTGAGCCTGGCGGCCTCAAAAGCCGATGAAGACCCTAGGCTGGTACGCGAACAGTTAACTGCGCTAGAAAAAGGAATTGTTCTGACGCCTTCAAAACTTGACCAGGTTCGCTGGACAATTGATTACTTTGATAAAAAATCTGAATTAAAAGAATTTGGTCCTGAAGCCAAAGCTAAAGCGGCTTCGCTAGTGAAAGATCTGGATTTCTTAATTAAGAACCCGCGGAACGCAACGACGGCTTTTGCTGAAAGTACTTATGGCGACTACACAGGTTTCGAAGCAGCAGAGCTTCTTTGGATGAAAGCTAAGGTTGCAGCTCTGATCGGTGATGCAAAGCTTGAGGCCGACACGAAAAAGGCCTCTGTTGCATTATTAACCAAAAAGAATTTGTCGGTTGATAGACCCGGAGAAATGTTACTGGGAATCGCGTACTTAAGAGAAGCCGGCGAAAAAGTTGCTGTTGAGAAGCTTTACAAGCAGTTAACAGCAAAATACCCGACAACTTACGTGTACTTTGAAAAGTACGCCCGCTTCGCACAGAAGAACAAAAATTTAGATCAGGCCCTATCACTTGTAACAGAAGCTTTAAAGTTCCCTGAAGGAAACACCCCGCAACTAGGACTTCTGAAAACTCAGATTCTAATCGATCTTAAAAAGAAGGATGAAGCGCTGGCGACAATCGATCAGACACTTCAAACTTCAGGCGTGGAACACAAGCGTTATGCTAAGACAGTTAAAAAGCTTAACGATCTGAAGAATGAACTGAAAGAAAATGTTAACTAGGTTTCTTATATAAGAAAGACCATAAAAAAAGCCGGCTAAAAACCGGCTTTTTTATTTCTAAGAATTTAATGACTCTTTACTGCGTTTTTTCCGGACTGATTCCGTAGAAAACTTCATCTAAGTAGATCAGCATACACTGACGGAAGTCTTCAACCGTCATATTTTTTGGGTCCACTTCCAAAGCTCTGATAGCTGCGAAAAGTTCCGTTTCAATAGTATCAACGTCGATCTTTGAGTGTTCCGCAAACTTTTCTAAAACTCGCCCCATGCCCGCCTCCATGCTTGCAATTAGAGTTTAAGGTCCAACCAACCGGAAGTTCATCATGAACAGCAGAAGGTTTTTAAGTGACAGATTCATCACAACAAAAGGTTAATTGCCTTACAACGGGAAACAAAAAAAATTCTAAAAATAGGTTTAAGGTCGGGACGTAAAATTGTCACTGGGCTTGAATTCGGCGGACCTTGCCCCTCAGTCCAGTTTACCACTGCGGTTTTGACTGTTTTAAACCGAAACGAGTAGCTTTATGAAGGAACCAAACCAAGGGGGGTCCTGTGAAAAAATTACTTATGTCGGTTATCATCTTTTGTGGAATAGCTTCGTTTGCCGAAGAGAAAACCAATTTCTACTTTCAAAATGAAGAAGTAACGAAGGTTATCGATGTCTATGCAAAGGTTTCGGGTCAGAAATTCATCGTTGATTCGACCGTTCGCGGAAAAGTAACAATCTTAAACCCTAGGGAAATTACAATTGAAGATGCTTATAACCAGTTATCAGAGGCTCTTTCGGTGCAGGGCTTTGCGATTGTTAAAAACGGCGATGTCTATACGGTTCGAAATGCAAGATCGGCTCAAAGGGATAATGTTCAGGTAACAACTGAAGTTCCTGCGCCGAAGCCGCAAAGAATGGTAACTTGGATTATTCCTTTAAAGCACGTAGCCGCCCATGTTGTTCACCGTGATATCAGAATGCTGACTTCGGCCTACGGTGAAATGACGGTAAATGAAAACAGTAACCAGATCATCATTACGGACTGGTCTTCAAACTTACAGCGTGTATCTGAAGTTATTAAAAATATTGATAAGCCGGTTGACGCCGCTACGGCAAAGATCGTGGCTGCAGCGAAAAAAGAACGTCGCGAGCACGTACAAATTAAGATGAAGAAGAAGGACGCCGGCTCAGACGAAGCTGAACCGGAAAAATCTAAGAATTAATTATTTATTGGCGCCCGGTGCGAAGTTGCGGGGTTTGTTACCGAACCCTGCTCCTGGCATAGAAGGCGGTGCTTGCGGCGGCGGAAGTGGAGACACGGCTGCCGGATCAGCATCACGGAACAAGTTGTATTTACCGTCGAAACGTAAATCAACATCGTCAGTAGGACCATTTCTGTTCTTAGCGACGATGACCTTAGCGGCACCTTGTTTTTCAGGATTTTCTTTATCGTAATAATCTTCACGGTAAAGCATCATGATAACGTCGGCATCCTGCTCGATAGATCCCGATTCACGAAGATCGGATAACATTGGTTTTCTGTCGGAACGGCCTTCAACTCCGCGGTTTAACTGCGCAAGCGCAATAACCGGAATCTGAAGTTCTTTCGCAATCGCTTTTAACGACTTAGAAATCTCGGCGACGGCTCTCTCGCGGGATTCAACTTTTTGTTTTAAATCCATTAACTGCAAGTAATCGATCATAATACAGTCGATACCATGAGTGGCTTTTAATCGTCTGCAGCGCGCACGGATCTCGTAAGGAGAAATACCGGACGTTTCATCGATAAAGATTTTTGCATCAGAAATTTTTCCGCAGGCATCAATGAGTCGCGGCCAAGACGCATCCATGATACGGCCGGTTTTAATTTCCTGAATGGAAACGCGCGCCTCGGCGGCAATCATCCTCATCATTAGAGATTCTTTCGACATCTCCACTGAGAAGTAAGCCACAGTTTTTTGAGCTTTAAGTGCAATATGAGAAGCGATATTTAATGAGAAAGCGGTTTTTCCCATTGAAGGACGGGCCGCAATGATAATCAACTCACCGGCGTGCAAGCCAGAGGTTAATTTATCTAAGCCGTTGAATCCTGTAGGTAAACCGGTGACATCCACTTTTTGATTGAAGAGCTCATTCATTTTATTAAATGAAGTTGCAACAATCTCTCGTGGGCCGACTAAACCTGTCGAATTTTTTTGTTCGCCCACTTTAAGAATTTCAGCTTCCGCTAAATCAATAAGTGTCTCGGCGTTATCAAAATCAGAAGAATAAGCTTTTTCGATCAAACTTGAAGACGTCGCAATCAGTCTTCGTAACAATGATTTTTCATGAATGATTTTAGCGTGTGAATCAATGTTAGCTGCTGAAACTACTTTATCTAATAAAGAAAGTAAGTACTCAGGACCGCCGATTTGATCTAATTCATTTTTATGCTGTAAAGCATTTGTGACGGTAACCAAATCAATCGGTTCGTTCTTATAGTTAAGATCTGCGATCGTTTGGTAGATAATCTGGTGAGCCGGTTTATAGAAATCGTTAGCCGAGATCAGGTCTGAGACCTGGTCGAAGGCTTCGCGTTCCAGCATTAACCCGCCCAATACTGAAAATTCAGCCTCAATGCTCTGAGGCGGAAGTTTTTGACTCATGAAACCCCTCAATATCTTTGTGACAGAGTCGTTTAGACAAAAAAAAGAGGACTCTGTTATGGAGCCCTCTCTATGTATCTCTTATTATCTATTATTGAGTTAAAGTAGTCGTTGGAGCAACCATTGTCTCAGTTGCTAATACTTGAGCGCCCTTTTTTGGCTTCAATTTGTAGTTGTCGATTTTTTTCTTAAGAGTGTTACGGTTGATACCTAACATTAATGCCGTTTTAACCTGGTTGCCGTTATATGCTTTAAGAGCTAGTTCGATAAGTGGCTTTTCAACTTGTTCTAATACGATGTTGTAAAGGCCGTTTAACTCAACTTGGGCTTCTTTTTGTTGTTGGAAAAGAACTTCAAGTTTGCTCTTTACTAATTTTTCAAGGCTTACTTGTTGTAGGTTTGCGACAAAAAGATTTTCTGAGTTATTCAGATTCGGCGTCATGAGTCTCCCCGTGTTACTATTGTTATTGTTTCTTGCGGAATTTCAAACCCCGCGTGTTGTGGGTAACCAAATATACTTATGTTGCTGCAAATGCAAGAGCACTTTTAACTTTTTTTGCAAAATTCTTTCGGCTAACCACTTTTCGCCTATTTGGCCGTGAGAAGGACTGAAAAGCACTGTAAATTTTTTTAATAAATCATATTGACGACAAAATTCTTCTGACCAGTCGAAATCTTTTTCAGAACAAATTACGAATTTAAATTCAGTTGGAACACGGTGATTTTCAGAGGAGAAATTGAGATTTTCTAATAAAAAACTTTCTGGTGCTCCGCTGTCAGGAGTTTTTACGTCAAGAATAATTTTAACACGTGGGTCGACGTGCTGAACTGATTTGGAACCACTTGTTTCCAGAGAAACTTTGTGCCCTAAGTCACACAGAATGTTGATAAGTTTGTGGATTTCCGGCTGCAGGAGCGGTTCTCCGCCGGTTATACAAATATATTCAGCGTCATAAGATTTTACTTGCTCTAAAATTTTTTCAAGAGACCAAAATTCTCCTTCGTAATAGGAGTATTTTGTGTCGCAGTAGGTACAACGCAGATTACACCCGGTTGTGCGAATAAACACAGTCCGGTTACCGGCGTAGCTACTTTCTCCCTGTATAGAGTGAAAAATCTCGTTAATCTTGATCATGGGGAGGGTTTAAATCCCACCCTGGTGGTCCAAAGTCAAGAGAACCCCCTCTGAAATAGCCCTTAATCACTCCTAATAGCGGAGGTTGGGTTACATAATCAGAAAACTGGACCTAGGCTGGACCTAGGGACTTTTGCACTGAGTCCATATGCCATTTAAATTAAATATACAGGGCCTCGTTCACACCTGGATTAAACAGCTTATGAGGTTATTTTGAAACGTTTTAAAAGCGATATACGTTCTATTGGGCTTACCGCCTTAGCCATCTTTATTGGTTTGTCTTTACTTAGCTATAACCCCAGAGACCCGTCCTTTAACTCACTGGGACAACAGGGGTTAAAAACCCTTAATTATTGCGGGTTACTGGGAAGCTTTTTAGCGGATATCATTTATCAGCTTATGGGGTTACCGGCTTGGCTGATGGTTACGGGATTGTTCCAGGCGGCCTTTTTGAGTTTCAGAGGCGAAAAGCTTGAATTGAAAAATCTACGTATTATCTGGATGTGCCTGCTTATCTGCAGCTTATCCGCTTTGGCTTCGATTTATTGGCCTGAAACGAAAGTCTTCGAAAAACAGATCTATCTTGGCGGTTTACTGGGGTTAGGCTTAGCCACAGGATTAGTTAAGATACTTAATAGCATCGGAGCCCAGATTCTTTTGTGGTCGCTTGCAGCCACGATGGCGGTTTTCTGTTTTGAGTTCAGTATCAATGACGTAGTTATGGATGTTTCGGCCTTTATCAAACGTCACATTGATAAACTGCAAAGCTCAAAAGCCTTTAAGAATTTCAAGTGGCCTGAATTTAAATTTGATGAAAAACCGGCTAAGCCCAAAAAAGCTGATGTCAGCACAGAGACTTTGTTAGTTGAAACGAAAAAAGTTTTACCGGAGCCTCAGTTAAATTTAAGTCTTGAAGAAGATGCGGATGGCGACGTTAAAGAACTTGTACTTCTTGAAGACGATGACAGCGACAACGAAAAAGAAGCGGACAATGAAGCCGAAGAAGAAGTTGAAGTATCGGCTTACGAGCCACCGGCAAGAAGAAAAGTAACTATTGCCCAAAAGATTCCGCGCAAGGTTGCAAACTGGACAATGCCGAAGATCTCTTTACTTGAGGACCCTCCCCTTACACGAATTAAAATCGACGAGAAAGAAATCAGACGTAAAGCCGACATCACTTTAGAAAAACTGAAACAGTTTGATGTGAACGGACAAATCGTGGCTGCTAAACCCGGTCCGATGGTCACGATGTTTGAATTCAAACCGAACGTTGATGTCCGCGTAAACAAAGTAACAGAGCTTGCGGACGATCTGGCTTTGGCCTTATCTGCGGAATCTCTTCGTATTATTGCGCCGATCCCGGGCCGCGATGTGATCGGGATTGAAACTTCAAATGCTCAGCGTGAAACAGTTTACCTCAAAGATTTACTGGCAGATGAAAACTTCTGGTCAGACGACATTAAACTTCCGATTGCATTAGGAAAGCAGACAAACGGTGAGCCGCGAATTGTGGACTTACGAAAAATGCCTCACTTGTTAATTGCCGGAACAACGGGTTCGGGTAAGTCGGTATTTACTGTAGCTACCATCACAGGATTTTTGTTCCGCCACTCACCGCAAACATTAAGAATGATTTTGGTAGACCCTAAGCAAGTGGATTTAGCTGCGTTTGCAAATATTCCGCACTTAATTATGCCGCCGATCCGCGATCCTAAAAAAGCGGTCTTCGCCTTACGCTGGGCCGTTAAAGAAATGGAAAAGCGTTATAAGTCGATGAGTAAGTTCGGTGCCCGAAACATCGAACAGTTCAATGAACACGTCAGCAAATTCACCGCAGCTCAGCTAGAGGAACATGAAAAGATCAACGCTGAGTACGAAAATCAAGGCGTGATGAAGCTTGAACAGTATTACTATACTCCGCAACCTTATATGGTTATTGCTGTTGAAGAGTTCGGTGACCTGATGGCCGTTGATAAACAAAATGTCGAACAGAACATTGTGCGGCTTGCGCAGATGGCGCGTGCCTGCGGAATGCATTTGATGCTGGCGATGCAGTCGCCGCGTAAAGAAGTTGTGACCGGTTTAATTAAAACGAATATTCCGGGCCGTATCAGTTTTAAAGTGGCATCTAAAATGGATTCAAGAATTATTTTGGATGAGCAAGGCGCCGAACGTCTTCTTTCACAAGGCGATATGCTAGTAGTAATCGGCGGTTCAGGAAAAGCCATCAGGCATCACGGGCCTTACTTAAAAGAAACAGAAATTAATGGCGTTGCAAAATTCTGGGCTGATCAGGGAGAACCTGATTATGATCCGATTGCTATGCGTGCGCTTGAAGGCGGCCCTGCCCAAGGAAACTTCGCAGGAATCAGCGCTGACGGTGCGGACTTCGACGATCTTGGCGGAGATGAAGAATACGACGAACGTTACGATGAGATTTTAGCATGGGCTGCAACTCAAAAAGCAATTTCAGCCTCCTTAATTCAGCGCCGGTTCAAATTAGGATATCCTCGTGCAGCCCGGCTTATAGAGATATTTGAAAAAGAAGGTGTTGTTGGGCCTGCGAACGGCAGTAAACCACGCGCCGTCTTAGTCGCAAACCATCAACCCGGATAACTAAGTGGATTTAACAGCAACCTGGCAGGTCATAGTACAACAACGTAAAGAACTTGCCGAGTTGTTTGGATTTGAAACCCGCAACAAATATGAAATCTTCGATGATAAAAGACAGCTCATCGGATTCTGCGCTGAACAGCAAAAAGGTTTCTTGGGAATATTGCTGAGACAGTTTTTAGGTCACTGGCGAACCTTTGATGTTCATTTTTTTGATCACAATAAAAATTTAGTGATGATAGCAAAACACCCGTTCCGGTTTTTCTTTCAGGAATTTCATATTTATGACGGAAAAGGTGTAGCACTGGGTTGGGCGGATCAGCGTTTTGGAATCTTTACTAAAAAATTTGATGTCATGAATGCTCAAGGGGATTTAATTCTGAGAATGCGTTCAGGGCTTTTTAAAATTTGGACATTTCCTTTGAAAAATCCTGAGGGTGTAGAAAAAGCGATTATCAGAAAGCGCTGGGGCGGAATTTTGAAAGAAGCCTTCATGGATGCTGATAACTTTTCAATCGAATACGAGGACGCCACCCTCAACCAGGAGCAAAGACTTCTGATTCTGGCACTCAGTGTGTTTACCGATCTGCAGTACTTTGAAAAAAAGGGTGGCGGCGGATTCGATCTGGATATTGGCTAGACCTCACGGTTTTATTAACATTCATTAGCGAATCTCATCACTTAGCCCGGCAGATAAGCATTTTCTCCGTTTACGGCGATCACTTGCGTATTTGTGGAAAAGTTTCGGCCAATTTTCAGATATTTTATAAGCCGTGTTAAACCCGAATGGCTTTGAATGAACGGCTCTCCCGTGTTTTGATTTATTCACTAAATAAACAGACTTAGCTACCTAGGGAGGGAATATGTTGAAGTCACTTTTAATCGCTACTGCGATGATCGTATCTGTATCTGCTCAAGCTCATAATACATTTGCTGAAGCACTGGTTGCGAGCCAATTACCGGCATTACAAGCGCAAGCAGGAACTGAAGGTTTAGACTGGAAAGTCGGCCAAGAAAATAACTACAAACTGAACATGGGCGGTTTCATTAACGGAACTATGAAAATGTTCGTAGCATCTATCGGTGCTGACGGTATCTGGATGACTCAAGATATCGATTTAATGATCCAAAAGCAAAAAGTTGAAGTTCTGATCGACCCAGCTAACGGCCAAATCAAAAAAATGTTAGTTAACGGTAAAGAACAAACTCCACCTAAAGCTGACTTCGAAATCGTTGATCAAAGAGAAGATAAAATCACTGTTCCAGCAGGAACTTTCGAAACGATCTACTTAAAAATCAAAGACAACGCTAACAACGGACAAGAATCTGAACAGTGGATCAACCCACGCGACATTCCACTTTCTGGAATGGTTCAGTCAAAAGCTTCTAGCCAACTTGGCCCTGTTACTATTCAGTTAACTTCATTCAAAAAGTAGTTTAATACTTAGTAATGAACCGTTTTTGTTTCAAAAACTTGAAAGCTGCGTATAAAAGCGCAGCTTTTTTTTTAGATAGAGGCGCAGCTTTTTTTTTGAATAGAAGCCCAGCTTCTTTGAATAGTAGCGCAGCTCTATTTCTAAACTTCAGCGCAGCGTCTTTATTTTTCTTATCCGCCGCCGACGCTAACACCATGACCTCCATTGAAAATATTAAGAATAAAACGGGCGAGCTCTTATCACTGAAACAAAAAGATAAAGCGATTCAGCTTGTAATTAACTACTCTAAAACCGAAAGAAGCCGCGCCTATAAAGTGGAAGCCGGCGAATTGTTATTTAATATCGGTCAAAGTTTTCTGACTAAAGAGGCCCAGGAAGAGTACGAGACCTCGCTGAATGACACTCTTGAAAATCCCAAGAAATCTTTAAAGTCCGTAGAAGCCTGCCTAAAGCTCGATCCAATTAACCTGGATTGCCTGATTCAGAAGGCCCGTTTGAATTTCCGCGAACGTAATAAAAAAAATTTTGCGGCTACCATTGAAGAAATTAAAGCTCTCGTCTATGGCTCTGCGTATGAATACCTGTTTCAGCTTTTTTTAGAACGGGAAAATCCTGAATTTAAAAATAAGCAGGTTATAAACCAGCTGCCTCCACAACCGGTGGACCGAACCCTGTTTTACATCGTATTTGAGCTGGAGCGTTCTTTTGAAGCGAAAAACTATTCAAGAGCGCGCGAAGTGATTGCTTACTGTGAAAAGTTTTACAACAGCTGGCCCGATTTGGCCTTTTTCAAAAACCGGCTGAATTCAGAATCCAGTGAGAAGCAGATGAAGGTCGATGATGACCTATTGAATATTTATATTAATAAATGTAAAAGCATTTCTAACTCAGCGGCCCGGAAGTTCCGGTACGATTTTGATTTATGTAACCGAGGCAAAAAGAAATGAAAACAACCATTCTTATAGCAGCCATCATCGCCGGTATCGGTTGCGGAATTAAAGGCCCGCCTTTGCCGCCTTTAGAAACCGTAAATGACCGAGCTAACAATATGGTTGATGAAACTCAGCCCGCAGCCGGCGCTGTCAGCGGTGATTCGACAATTAAAACCAGCGGCGACAACACGACGATTAAAAAAGTAAAAAAGAAATGAAGCTGACCACCCAACTGATTTCAGGGGCCGGCAATACGTTTCATCTCACTTATATGCCCGGCTCTGAAATTGAAAAAATTCAGAAAGAATCTTTGCGAAAAATGGCGGTGCAGATCTGTGCGGCTCAAAAAGCCGATGGTTTCATTTTTTTAAGTGAATCTGATCAGCAGGGGTCTTTTAAGTGGACGTTTTTTAATAATGACGGGTCGGATGCTGAAATGTGCGGTAACGCCACCAGATGTGTGGGTTATTTTATTGAAAATAATTTAAGAGACTCTTCACGCGAGTGGAGCCTTGAAACAATTGCAGGAAAAGTTAAAATTTTTGCCGCCGGCCAAAATCTTTACCGCGTTATCATGAGCCCGTTTAAAAAATCCTCTTCAACTCAGGGGTTTTTTTGCGATACGGGCGTACCTCATTTGGTCATCGAAACTTCTGATGCCGATTTGTTTTCACATCTTGATCGTGATCTAAAAAACACTTCAGCTGAGCTGCGCTTTCATGAGGAATTCAAACCAAAGGGCACAAATGTTACACATTGTTTTTTGGGGCATGATCCAAAAAAAATAAAAGCAGTTTCATATGAGCGCGGCGTAGAAGACTTTACTCAGGCTTGCGGTACAGGAGCCGCAGCTGCAGCCTTTTTCAACCTTACAAAGCGCGGTATTCAGGAAACTGAGGTTGAAATGCCGGGGGGAACCCTTATTATGAATTTGCAGGATTTAAACCGGCCTGAAATGACAGGGCCCGCCGTACTTCTGGGGAGTTATGTAAATGAAGTCTCAATATGATTTTAAAGGAGTTATTTCAGCTCTTCCAACCCCTTTCTTAGATAAAAAAGTCGATTACGAATCTTTAACCAAGATGGTGGAGTTTCAGTTAAGAAACGGCATCAATGGATTTGTTGTTAACGGAACAACAGCAGAAAGTCCGACCCTGACATGGCAAGAAGTTGAAAAAATTTACGAAACCGTCAGAAACATTTCCGGCCAGAAAGTTCCGGTCATTGTCGGCACAGGTTCTAACTCGACTGACGAAACGATAGAAAAAACTAAAAAAGCCACAGATCTTGGCGCAGATGCAGTTCTGGTAGTTGTTCCGTATTACAATAAACCTCCTCAACGCGGGCTTCAGGCACATTTTAAATCGGTAGCTGAAAGCACCCGTATTCCTGTCATACTTTATAATGTTCCCGGAAGAACTATTACGGCGATGTCGTCAGAAACTGTCCTTTCACTTTCTGAAATTAAAAACATTATCGCCATCAAAGAGGCCAGCGGAGATCTGGCTTTTGATGAAAAGCTTCATTCACAGCTTCCAAAAGATTTCATCATGCTTTCAGGTGATGATCCGACTTATGTTCCCTTTTTAAAACTTGGCGGCCATGGCTTGATTTCAGTTATGTCAAATATGATCACCGCAGATTGCGTGCGCTGGACAAAACTCGCTGCTGATAAAAAATGGGCTGAAGCAGAAGAAGATTTCGCGAAATACAAAAAACTGATTTCTTTAATGTATGTTGAAGCGAATCCGATTCCATTGAAATGGATGATGCATAAGATGGGATTATTTAAATCTCCTGAGATGCGCCTTCCGCTGATGGCACTCGACAGCACTCATCACGATCAAATTATGGCTGAAATGAAAAGCCTGGGAATTGTTTAATGAAAAAAATCAGGCTTGGCCTTTTCGGCGGCAGCGGCAAGATGGGGCGAGCGGTTGAACAAACGCTTCAGAACTTTCCGCAACTTGAGCCCTATTTATTTGTAGGAAAAGAACCTTCATCGGTTTTCAGCGTCAGCGTAACCGACTTAAAAAATACTGAACAAGAAGTTATAGGCGATGTTGATGTCTGGATTGATTTTACTTCAAGCGAAGGTCTAAACACTCTTTTAGAGGTAACTGATGCCCACAAAACCCCGGTGGTTTCAGGATCTACAGGCTTAAGTGAATCTGATTTCAAGAAATTAAATAACCAGGCAAAAAAGCGTGCGCTTTTCTGGGCTTCTAATATGAGTCCGGGATTATGGGCGTTCCGCCAGGCGCTGAAAGGCCTTGAAAGCATTGCTTACTTTGATTTTGCAATTGAAGAGATTCACCACACTCTTAAAAAAGACAATCCAAGCGGAACTGCAAAAACTTTGCATTCGGATCTTGAGAGTGTTGTGCAGAAAAAATTAGATACGCCGGTTGGATACAGACTGGGCGGTGTTTTCGGGATTCATACGGTGATGGCCGCTTCAAGCAATGAAGTGATCACCCTTCAGCATCAGGCTTTAAACAGAAATGTTTTTGCTGAAGGTTCATTAAAAGCAGCTTCTATGATGGCAGGCAAAAAGCCTGGCATGTATTCTATGGATGATATTTTCACAGTTAAAAAATAACAGTCGGAGACAATATGAAATTTTTTATCGATTCAGCTGATGTTAACGAAATTAGAATGGCAAATGACCGCGGTTGGGTAGACGGTGTGACCACGAATCCAACTTTGGTTGCGAAGTCAGGGCGTTCATTTGAAGAAGTCATTAAAGAGATTTGCACCATTACTAAAGGGCCGGTTTCGGCCGAAGTCATTTCATTAAAAGCAGATGAAATGGTTAAAGAAGGCGTTGCGCTTGCAAAGTGGGCCGATAACGTTGTTGTTAAAATCCCGATGTGCGAAGACGGAATGGTAGCTGTTAAAAAGCTGACTTCACTTGGAATTAAAACAAACGTAACACTTGTGTTCTCGGTGATGCAGGCGTTACTGGCGGCTAAGGCCGGCGCTACTATGGTTTCTCCGTTTGTTGGCCGTCTTGATGATATTTCACAGGATGGAATGGCGATGGTTAACGAAGTTGTTCAGGTTTACAGAAACTACGACTTTACAACAGAAGTTCTGGTCGCTTCAGTCAGAAGCCCGATGCACATTCAAACTGCGGCATTGATCGGCGCTGATATCGCAACAATCCCATATAAAGTTATGCAGCAAATGACCGGTCACCCACTCACTACTAAGGGCATTGAAATGTTTTTAAGTGACTGGAACAAGGCTCAAGGCAAATAATAACTGTGATGATAAAAACCCGGAACTTCCTTGTACTGCTAATTGGACTTTTTTTAAGTTCGTGCACGACTCCGGGTGTGGTGATTGATAACTCGAATTATTCAATCAAGCAGCACCGGGTTGCCATTACGGCAGCCCTTGGTCTAGTTCGCGAAATCAGTCAAAATGGCAGAACTGTTGTCTCTGTTTTTCATGACAAGAGCTTTGCCGAGCTGGAATTAACCCCGAAAACCAAAGAACGTTACTACACAAAAGCCACGATTTTAGGTGCCATTAGGCCCTACCGTGTATCTGTGGAAGTTTTGAAAGAAGTTAGAGACCCTGAATTAAAAGCCTGGGTTGTCGTTGATAGTGACATGCGAATGGCCGCCCAGCGTGCTTCGGTTATAGAAAAGCTGCTTAACCAAAGTCGTGATGAAGGCGGTACATTTGACCAAGAGGCGCCATTTTAAGTATCCTATTTGAGTAGTCATAGGAGTCTTATTGACGACGCTTTATGCGATTACCATATTCGCCATTTCGTCTATTTTTTTGTTTTCAACAAAAACTGAACACCATCGCGTTGTAACTATTCAAAAACCAATTGTGATTACCCAGGAAAGAAGAACACCTGCTTTTTTCGCTTATCAACAAAGTCAGTTACTTCGCCAAAAAAAATCTGAACCGGTAACTGCAAAATCCACGTTTCTTACAAACCTCAATGAGCAACCTCAGTTACCGAAATTTCAGCTGGCTGAAATGCGTTTAACAAAATCTGATTATGCTGCTTATGAAGCTGCGCTTTACAGATCCCGCATGATTGCTGGTTCTTCTTATGATGATGGCAGCCACGATTACGAAAAGGTGATCTTTCAGCCTGACACACAGAATTCTGCTTTTGATAACTCTGATGCGCCAACGGTTCTTTCGCCCGAAAGACGGTGGGCCGTTATTCAGGGAAAATTTGAATTGCGTGATGGCGTAGGAATTACCGATCACATTATTGATATTAAAAGAGTTGAAGAAGGTTTAGTGCGTGAGCAGGGCCGAATCAATTTAAATGCGGGTACTTATTCGATTGAGATTGAATCTCCGAACGGTTATCTGGTAGCGGAAGTGCGGGATAAGAGCGGATTGATAATCGGTGAAGACCGCCAAAGACTTGTTAACTTGCAGGGACGCGGGGCTTTTCTTGAAGGTCCTTTTATTAAAGTCAGACGACCGGACAGTACACTCGCAGGAAACCCTTCAACAGGTAAAGGGGACTCTTCAGGTTCGGCATCAACAGCCGGTGCAGCCTCAACAGGATGGGCATCCCAACCGGGTACGACAGTTGCCGGCATGAAATCACCGGGCGGAACATCTTCTCTTAAGGCTTCACCTTCAGCTACCAGCGGTGGAACCGCTTTAGCCGCTACTATTTTTAACGATCAAAAAATATTTACACGCGCTACAGATGAATTTTCAAATGTATCGTCGCTTTCGTCTACCATTGCGAGAATTTATGATCCGGCACAGATTTATAACAATGTTGTGACGGTCCGCATGGCAGGAGAAAAAACCGAAACACCTATGTTTACCAAAAACTGGCTGGCTAATGCGGTTAATTTAATTTCAAAAGAGCAGCAGCTTCAGATTAGACAAGGACTGCCTGTAGTCATTGGCCGCGTTGTTGTTGATGGTCAGCCGATGGCCGGTGCCCAGGTACAAATTGAAAGACAGTTAAACGCTCAGGCAATTTATTTAGATCAATTTTTAAACCCGTCCCGTTCGCTGTCCGAAACGACTTCGAATGGCTACTTCATGTTTATCGGGGTAGACCCCGGCGCTTATGATGTGGTTGCGTTTGCGAATAACCGTATTATCGGATCGCAGCTTTTCTCTGCTGAAAATGCGTCGATTTCTTTTCAGAATATTTACACGAGAAGTATTCCTGTCAATTTAACTGTTAGGTCTTACGATGCGTTTACCTCTGACCCGGTTGAAACGGACATCTACCTAAGCAGCCAAGATGAAATTATTCAAACAGCCGAAGGCTCAGCCGCATTCCGAAGCTATGTAGAAAATAATGTTTCAGATTACGCGGTGAGAACAGCTGACACTTCCTACGTGGGAGTAAATTTGGTTCAAAGCGGTAAAAAGGAATATGTTCACATCCCGATGATTCAGGAAAAGTGGCTGACTCAGATTAAAAAAATGAAGTTAATTAATGATCTTCCTTCGCATGGAACGGTTATTGGATTCACTCCTCAGCTTAAATACGAAGTCTTTTTAGCTTCCGATCATTACGATAAAGGTAATGTCGTCTACTTTACAAAAGACGGAGAGATCGCTTCAGTTCCGCAAGCTAACGGCGGCTTTATCATGTTTAATGTTCCTGTTGGCGCAAAAGAAGTTGTGCTGAACAATCTTGAAAATGAAAAAATATTTTCTCAGGCTTTATCTGTGCATGATCAGCAGGTCTCTGCGATCACCTTCAATGACTAATTTTTCTGTTCACTTAAAACAAGAGTTTTAAAGAAATCACCGCGCTCTTCAAAATTTTTGAATTCATCGAGGCTGGTTCCGCCCGGGCTCAGTAATACAACATCACCCTCTTTTGCGCGTCTTTGGCAATAGCGGACTGCACTTCCTAAATGTTCGAAGTATTCGCCGTCCAGCTCTGATTTATCCTTTGCGAGCTGACCGCACTGGCCGAAGAAAACAGGTGTTACGGTTTCATTGCTGCCAAGAACCGAAAGCTGCTCCCATGGCAGATTTTTATCTTTACCGCCGAGAAGCAAAAACAATTTATTTTCTGATTTAAGACCCTCAAGGCAGCCGCGCGTGGCCACTAAAACAGAATCAATAGCCGTAGCTTTACTGTCATTGATGTAAGTAACCCCGCCGGTGGTTGCTACAAATTCCAAACGGTGCGAAAGCCCTTTGTAACCTGTCATCGCGGTGATACTTCTGGCGGGCCATCCGCACAGCAAAGCCATCTCTGCAGCCATCGCAAAGTTGTCTTTATTATGACTGCCGATTAACGCCAGATTACTCAGGTAATCTTTTTTAGAAAAGTGAGTTGAATTAACGAAGCTCACTTTTGAACGGCTTAGTGAGGCGTAGGCTTCGCAGTCTTCAGACGTTTTGTTCATAATACAAACGCCTTTGGTGATGTCCGTGATGATAAATTTGGTACTGTAATACTCTTCAAGGCTTCGATAGCGTTCTAAATGATTGGCAGAAAGAAAAGTAATTATAGAATGTTCCAGCTGCAGATTTTTACAGTTTTCAAGCTGGTAGCTGGATAATTCCAGAACAACCCATGATGCAGGCATTTCACCTTTTAATTTTTTAACGGCGTAATCACTGAAGGGCGTCCCCAGATTGCCGCCCACAAAAGCGTGAGCATCAAAGCTGAGGACAGCTACGCCTAAAAGGGAAGTCACTGTGCTTTTACCGACACTTCCGGTGACGCCAATAATTTTTTCGGTCGTCATGAGACTTGCCGCCAATGAAATTTCTGAAGTGATGTGGCAGCCGTCTGCTTTGAGTTGCTGCACCCATTTAGAAGAAAGCGGCACACCCGGCGAAACGACAACTGTTTTCGGTTTGAGCTGCAAAAGTTTTTCGGGTTCAGAAACCTGAGCCTGTGGAGCTTTTTCATCAAACAAAATAAGCTCATCTTTCGAAAAACCTGCTGCTAAAAGTAGTTGAACAGCCGAGTTGCCGCTCTTACCGAGTCCTGCAACAGCAATTGGAGTTTTCAGGTTTTTAAGATAGCCGGTGTTCATAAGTTGATTTTAAGCTAATTTATGAAACAATGTCATCGTGAGTTTATTGCATACAGCTATAATCAGCGATCTTCACTTAACCGATCCGGAACCCCCACGTCACAAATCCAGATCCAAGCATCCGCTTTGGAAAAAGTTTAAGACGAAAGAGTTCTACATTGATGAATCTTTAGTGCAGTTTATCGATCACATTCAAAAAGAGGCTGCAGGAAATCCTGTAGAGCTGATTTTGAACGGCGACATCTTTGATTTCGACAGCGTGATGAGTTTGCCGCAAAAGCCGATTTACAAAATCAACTGGATTGAAACCAGAAGAGGCCTCTTCCCGCAGCTTGAGAAGTCGCTGTTTAAAATTAAAATTATTCTGGAAGAGCACAAACCTTTTATGGAGGCTCTCAGCCAGTTTGTAAAAAATGGCCATAAAGTTGTCATTATTCCCGGAAACCACGATGTGGAGATGCACTTTCCCGAAGTGCAGGAGAAAATCCGTGAATCACTGGCGCTGACTCCGGAAGAACAAACGCGCGTTGTGTTTCCAACCTGGTTTTACATCAGTAACGGCGACACCCTGATTGAACACGGCCATCAGCAGGACCCGTATTGCATCTGTGAAAACCCGCTGAACCCTTTTTTACTTGATTACAATGAAAAGTCAGTTCGCTTACCTTTCGGTAACGTGGCTTGCAGATACATGATGAACGGGCTTGGACTTTTTAATCCGCACGTTGAAAAAAACTACATTATGTCGGTGCCGGAATACATCCGGTTTTTTTTCAAGTATCTGGTCACAGCCCAGCCACTGATTATGTGGACATGGTTGTGGGGATCGACCGCTACTCTCTGGCACGTCACAACCGACAGATTCGCCACTCCGTTCAAAGGCGAAACCAGCCGGGAACAGTTAGTGAACCGCGCCGCCGAAGTTTCGCAGGCAACACCGTCAATGGTGCGCCAGCTGCAGGAACTTTTTGTTATTCCTGCCGTAAATAATCCCATAATGATCGCAAGAGAGCTTTGGCTGGACCGGTTGTTTTTAATTACATTTATTTTCGGTGTGGTGTTTTTTATTGTTTCAACACTGAATGATTACTTGGGAATTTCTTTGTACTGGATTTTCTTACCGCTGGCTTTACTGTTACCGTTCTTTCTTTTTTATGCGCGCTCTGTAACGTCTTTAGTGTCTGAGTATAAAGAGCCAAGCGAAGCCATTCTTTCAAAGCAGGCTGAGATCGCACAAGTGAAGAGAGTCGTTTACGGTCATACTCATCACCCACGCCATGAGTATTACGGATTTGTTGAGCATTTGAATTCAGGTACCTGGTCACCGGCCTTTACAAATGTAGAGTGCACCGAGTCGACCGAACGAAACGCTTACGTCTGGATTACTCCTGGCGAAGATCAGAAGTTGCGCAAAGCAGAACTCCTTCAGTTTTCTACAAAAAAATAAATTCTTGGCTTGATCGATGCATAGAGCCTAGTTAGTTTAAAAAACCAAAAAGTTTTTAAAGGAGTCATACACATGAAAAACTTATTATTAGTTGCAACTGCAGCAGTTATTGCTTTAACAGGTTGCCAAAGCATGCAAGAAAATCCAAACACAGCAAAAGGCGTGGGTATTGGTGGGGCAGCCGGTGGGGCATTAGGGGCCATCATTGGCCGTAACAATGGCGACACTGGAAAAGGTGCTGTTATCGGTGCCGCAGCAGGTGCTGCAATCGGTGGTTTGATCGGCCGTCGTATGGACAACCAAGCTAAAGAATTAGCAAAAGTTGCTGAGACAAAAAGAACTGAGCAAGGCTTAGTTTCTAAATTGAAAAGCGACATCTTATTTGAAACCGGAAAAGCTGATTTAAAAGCCCGCGCTAAAGCAGACTTAGCTGAAATGGCCGGAATCATGAAAAAATACCCAGAGAACGTTCTGACTGTTCAAGGTTACACTGACAGCACAGGTTCAGCTGCGGTAAATGAAGCTCTTTCACAAAGACGTGCTGAAGCTGTTAAAACCCAGCTTGTTATGAACGGTATGCCGGCACAAACAATCACTGCAGTGGGCATGGGCCCGGCTAATCCGGTTGGTGACAACTCAACAGCTGCTGGTCGCCAAGCTAACCGCCGTGTTGAAGTAAACGTTACTGTTGATGAATCAAAAGTTCCTCAAAACGCAACTTCAGCTCCGTAAATTTAGTTAGCGGAAGTCAGATTCCACGCTTCAGCCATAGAAGCGTTGCATCAAAAACCAGGGTTTATTTGTCAAGCCTCAGGTCGTATGTAACGCTTTTAATGTCAAATTAAACGAATGGAGACACCATGGCTGAAGTATTAGTTGTTACAAGCAAAGTAAAAAAGTTCATTAAAGAAAAAGGCGAGATGAATACCTCTGCTGAAACGATCGATATGCTTTCTAAAGCAATTGAGCGTCTTTGCGCTAAAGGTATCGAATCTGCAAAAGCTGACGGCCGTAAAACCGTAATGGCTCGCGATATCATCATCGACCATATCTAAGAGTTTTTTAAAAATTCTATTTAATAAAAGGGCGTTAGAAATAGCGCCCTTTTTTATTGCTTCACGGTTACAGCATTTTTAAAAGGTCGTCCCACGAGATGATTTTCACATCAAGTGACTGCGCCTTATCTACTTTAGAACCGGGATCATCGCCTACAATCAGATAATTCAGTTTAGAAGAAACGCCGGATAACAGTTTACCGCCGTTTTTTTCAATCACTTCATGGGCTTCATCGCGCTTAACAGGCAGTGTTCCTGTAACAAGAAAACTTTTACCTGAAAGCGGGCCTTCAGTCGAACGGGATGATTTTTCAAACTCCAGCATTTCAGAAAGTTTTGCGACTTCTTTTTGAAAGCTTTTATTTTTCAGGGATTCTAAAATGGAAGCTGAAACTTTCGGGCCGATTTCAGGAATGGTCTCAAGTTCCTCTTGTGACGTCTTCATGAAGTTTTCAATTGTAACGTAGTGGTCAGCCAGAAGTTTTGCCGTTTGCTCTCCGACGAAGCGGATTCCCAGCGCGTAAATAAAGCGGGCCAGTGTGGTTTTGCGGCTGGCTTCAATGCTTTTTAAAATATTATCAACGGACTTTTCACCCTGACGTTCAAGATTCAAGAGCTGTTCTTTTTTCAATTTGTACAGTCCGGAAAATCCTTCAATCAAATGCTGATCAATAAAAATCTCAATCAGCCTGTCGCCGACCTTTTCCATGTTCATAGCGCGGCGGGAAACAAAGTGTTTGACCGATTCTTTGATCTTCGATTTACACACAGGATTTTCACAGCGAAGAACCGCGTCTTCTTCTCCTCTATGGGCTTTTTCGCCGCAGCTTGGGCATTCCAATGGAATTTTAAAAGGCTTGGCTGATTTGGGACGCTTGTCATGGTTAACAGCGACGACTTCCGGAATCACATCCCCTGCACGCTGAACGAAAACGGTATCACCGATGCGCACATCTTTCCGGTCGATTTCATCCTGATTGTGTAAAGTGGCATGAGTAATAGTAACTCCGCCGACTTTTACCGGATTCATAATCGCAACAGGAGTCAGTGCACCTGTGCGGCCCACTTGAATAACGATATTTTCAATTACGGTTTGTGCCTGTTCAGGCTTGAACTTCGCAGCAGTGGCCCAGCGCGGGCTTCTCGCCACTAATCCAAGATCATCCTGCAGCGGAAGCGAGTTCACTTTAATAACAATTCCATCGATATCAAATTCCAGCTTGGGCCGAAGCTTTTCGATTTTTTTGTAATAATTAACAATTTCATCAGGCTCATCAGATTTTACTGTGAGTTCTTCTTCTAATGTAGGAAGCCCGAACTGGCTGAAGACCTCTGTGATTTCTTTTTGTGTATCAAAAGAAATTCCCTGGTATTCGCCAAGGGCGTAGGCAAAAAATTTCAGCGGGCGTGAAGCGGCGATCTTCGGGTCAAGCTGACGGACTGTTCCTGCGGCGGCATTGCGGGGGTTGGCAAAAGTATCCTCACCCTGCTCTTCGTAGGCTTCATTCATTTTAATAAAATCTTTTTTAAAAATGAGAACTTCGCCGCGCACTTCAAGAAGGTCAGGGGGGTTTTTAGACTTCAGTTTCAGCGGAATCGATTTGATAGTCTTCACATTGTGGGTAACATCTTCGCCAACGGTACCATCGCCTCTTGTCAGAGCGCGTACGAGCTTTCCGTTTTCGTAGATGAGCTCCATAGAAAGGCCATCGAGTTTTAATTCAGCGAAATATTCAACCGGCGCATCTTTGCGTAAAAACTTTTTTACCCGCTGGTCGAACTCTAAAATATCATCAGTAGAATAACTGTTAGCCAAAGACAGCATGGGCTTTCGGTGCGCCACTTTTTGAAAAGCGGAAATTGCTTCGCCGCCCACCCGCTTCGATGGAGAGTCTGTCAGGTCCAGATGGTCATACTTGGCTTCAAGGTCTAAAAGCTCTTGAAAAAGACGGTCGTATTCATAGTCACTGATCTCAGGCTTATCGTGAGTATGATACAGCTCGTTGTGGTGATGAATAAGGCGCTTAAGCTCTGTATGTCGCTTTTTTTGCGGGGATTCTGCCATACGTTCTTTTACCACATGTTTTCGGGAAATCACCAGACTTGTCGCGTATTTCCCCTTGAAGTCAGCCTTAAATTTGATAAGGTGCTTAGCTGATTTGGAGCCCTAAGAATATGGCAGAAACGATCGACCAAAAAACAATCGAACACATTGCTAAACTTGCCCGTTTAAAAGTCACAGCCGATGAAGCTGTTGAATACGGTGATCAACTTACAAAAGTTTTAGCCCACTTTCAGCAGATTTCAAAAATAAACACTGAAAACATTGAGCCGTTGGTGACTCCTTCTGAAATTGAATTCTATCTTCGCGAAGATGTCGCTTCGGCAGAACTTAAAACAGAAGCCATGTTAGAAAATGCTCCAGACAAAGCCGGCAACTTATTTAAAGTGCCGCCGGTTGTTTAGGTTCAGGTGATCTAATGGAATTAATTCAAGCCAGTTTCAAGCAAGTCAGTGATGCCGTAAAAACAAAAAAGATTTCTGCAGTTGAAGTGACTAAGTTTTTTATGTCACGGGCAGAAAAACTAAATCCGCAGCTGAACGCTTATATCGCCTTTAATACAAAAGCGATGGAAGAGGCCGAAGCCGTTGATAAAAAAATTCAGCAAGGCGAGGCCGTTGGGCCATTAGCCGGTGTTTCGTTCGGCATTAAAGATTTATTGTGTACCCGTGATTTACGAACGACGGCCGGATCAAAAATTCTCAGTAATTTTGTCCCGCCGTACGATGCCACGGTTGTCGCACGGCTTAAAAACGCAGGCGCTGTTGTTATCGGAAAATTAAACCTTGATGAATTCGCGATGGGCTCAAGCAACGAGACCTCTTTTTACGGAAACTGTAAAAACCCGTGGAATCCTGAATATGTTCCCGGAGGTTCAAGCGGTGGGTCCGCTGCGGCTCAATCTGCACGAATTGCAATGGGCACAATCGGTACCGATACCGGCGGCTCCATTCGCCAGCCATCGAACTTTTGCGGCATTGTCGGAATAAAACCAACTTACGGCCGCGTGAGCCGTTACGGAATCGTGGCTTATGCTTCATCTCTTGATCAGGCGGGGCCGATGGTGTCCAGCGTAGAAGATGCAGCATTGTCTTTAGAAGTTATCTGCGGTCATGACCCGAAAGATTCAACAACCTCTCAGCAAAAAGTTCCCGAGTTTTCAAAAAATCTTTCTCAGAACGTAAAAGGAATGAAGATCGGCCTTTTGAAGGAATATCAAAGCGGCGGTATTCATGCTGACACAGCGGCCACATATCAGCGCGCTGTAGATGAGCTTAAAAAATTAGGTGCAGAGGTTATTGAAGTATCAGTGCCGTTAACTGAATTTGCTGTTCCCATGTATTATTTAATCGCGGCCAGTGAAGCGTCTTCAAATCTGGCCCGCTACGACGGTGTTAAATACGGTTACCGTTCTGACTTTAAAGATCTTTCGTCATTATCATTAGAAGATTTTTACTCGCAAACGCGTGGCGAAGGATTCGGTAAGGAAGTTAAGCGCAGAATTATGCTGGGGACTTATTGTTTATCTTCCGGTTACTACGATGCGTATTACAACAAAGCCTGCCAGGTGCGCCGGCTTTTGCGTGAACAGTATTTAGATGTATTTAAAAAATGTGATGTTTTATTAAGTCCGGTAACAACCACTCCAGCCTTCAAAATCGGTGAGAAGTCTTCTGATCCGTTAAAAATGTATTTGAATGATATTTTCACGACATCTACAAATTTAGCAGGCTTGCCGGGTATGAGTGTGCCGTTCGGTTTTTCAAAAGAAGGACTTCCGATCGGGGTGCAGTTAACGGCGGCCCACTTCAACGAACAGGCGGCTTTGAATGCCGCTTATGCTTTAGAATCGGTTTCAGGTGTGAAAGAAAGAAGGCCAAATGTCTTCTAAAAATACTTACCGCGGATACGAGGCCGTCATCGGTATTGAAGTTCACGTTCAGTTAAAAACTAAATCAAAAATATTTTGCGCTGACGGAACTAACTTTGATGCCGCTGATAATGAGAATACTTCCCCTGTCAGCGTGGGGATGCCGGGCACACTCCCCGTCTTAAATAAAACGGCAGTTGAGTATTCGATTAAAACAGGTCTGGCGTTAGGTTGTCAGATCCGTAATAAATCCATCTTTGCCCGAAAAAATTATTTTTATCCGGATCTGCCGAAAGGTTATCAGATATCTCAGTACGATAAACCGATTTGCGAACATGGGTCGGTGACTATCGTCGTGGATAAAGAACCGAAAAAAATCAGCATCACACGTGCACATATGGAAGAGGATGCAGGCAAGTCGACTCACTTCGGCGACTATACTCTTGTGAATTATAACCGCGCGGGAATTCCGTTACTGGAAATCGTTTCGGGCCCGGATCTCAGCAGCCCGAAAGAGGCGGCTGAGTACGCCCGCACGATCAGACAAATTGTTTTGTACCTTGGAGTTAATGACGGAAACCTTGAAGAAGGCTCTTTACGCTGTGACTGTAACGTCTCGGTAAAACCAATCGGACGAAAAGAACTCGGCACAAAAGTCGAATTGAAAAATCTGAATTCATTCCGTTTTGTTGAAAAAGCTGTTGAATATGAAATTGACCGTCAGATCGATGAAATCGAAAGCGGTAAAAAAATTATTCAAGAGACGCGCCTTTATGATCCGGATAAAAACCGCACGTTTTCGATGAGAACAAAAGAAGATGCGCAGGATTACCGTTACTTTCCGGATCCTGATCTGTTGCCGATTATGGTTTCTGATGCAGACATTGAACGCATCAAAAAAACTCTGCCCGAACTTCCGTTTGACAAGCAGAAGCGCTTTAAAGAGACATTGAATTTATCAGAGTACGACGCAGAACTTTTAACATCTGAAAAAGAACTGGCAGATTACTTCGAAGAGCTGAGCACGGCGAGCGGCTCTCCGAAGTTAGCCGCTAACTGGGTAACAACCGAAGTTTTGCGCGAAGTGAACACTCATAAAATTAATATTAAGCAGGCCCCGGTTTCTCCTGCGGCGTTGGCGGCGCTGTTAAAGCAAGTAGAATCAGGTGCCATCTCAGGAAAGATTGCGAAAACCGTTTTTACTGAAATGTGGACATCAGGAAAGTCAGCTGAAGAGATCATTAAAGAAAAATCACTGGCGCAGGTCTCAGATACAAGCCTGATTGAAAAAATTATTGATGATATTCTGGCTGCCAACAAATCGCAGGTAGATGAGTACCGCTCAGGAAAAACAAAAGTCTTCGGATTTTTTGTGGGCGCAGCCATGAAAGCTACAAAGGGCCAGGCGAACCCTGACGTTGTTAATAAAATTCTGAAACAAAAACTTGAGTCATGAGAGTTGCGGCACTTGATTTAGGATCGAATACTTTTTTGTGTCTTATTGCCGAAGTCGAAAAGAACGCAATTAAAAGTATTTTATCTGACCAGGTTGAAATGGTGCGCTTGGGCCAAGGCCTTTCTAACAGTAAGCGTTTTCACCCGGATGCTCTTGAGCGGGCTGATAAAACTCTGGAAAAATTCAGTCAAACAATTGCCGAATTTAAGCCGGAAAAAATTCTGGCCATGGCAACTTCCGCAGCGAGAGATGCTGAAAACAAAGAAGATCTTTTTGCATTGGGGCGTAAGCACGGAATTCCGATTGAGATCATTCCGGGCGAGCGCGAAGCAGAAATCACTTATCAAGGCTCTACTTCAGGTTTAGAAGACACGCAGCAAGAACTTATGGTGCTTGATATCGGCGGAGGCTCCACTGAATTTATATTCGGAAGAGGGCGCACACTTATCAGAGGGCGAAGTCTTGATATCGGATGCGTGCGGCTTACCGAGAAATTCATTAAAGCGCAGCCAACACCTTCAGAGCAGATCAAAGCTGTTGAAACGTTTGTTGAAAATGAACTGAAGAAAATTGACGAAATTATGCCTTCGGACTTTCAGGTTAAACAAATTGTTGCCGTTGCCGGTACTCCGACAACTTTGGCGGCGGCAGAAATCGGCGGGTTTGTTCCTGCAAAGATAGATGGATTTGTTTTTACCTACGAAGCTTTAGACGCCTGGTTAAATAAATTGGCTCAATCTTCCGTCGAGGATAAGATAAAATTAGGTATCCCGGCGGGACGGGCCGATGTAATCTTGATTGGAGTAATTATATTACTCAGAACTCTGAAGAAGATGGGGCAAACACAACTGACCGTTTCAACCAGAGGGGTTCGTTATGGAGTTGCACTTGAAATGGCTCGCCGGTTTATTTCTTAGTTTAAGTTTTGCTTTAGTATCCAATGCTGATACCGCTCCCCGATTTAAAAAAGAAAAGATTGAATTAAGTTACAAGAATCATAAAAAGGTTTTAACCCTTGATGTGGCACGGTCGATGAATGAACATGCCTACGGCCTCATGAACAGAACCAAAATGGCGGCGGATGACGGAATGATCTTTATTTTTAAAGATGAAAGCATCCGTGAGTTCTGGATGAAGAACACGCTGATCGATCTGGATATCGCTTATATCAGTTCCGCAAAAGTCATTATCGACATTCAAACGATGAAAGCCGTGACTTCGGTACTTCAGACGAATCTTCCCACCTACCCGAGCAAAGGGCCGGCTCAGTATGCGGTCGAAATGAATTCGGGATGGTTCAAAAAAAATGGCTTCCCGGTCGGTACGACACTGAGACTTCTTTCAGGACCTACGTCGAAAAAGTAATGTCATTAAAACCAAGGCCTTGGTCTGACCTCGGTCCAGTACCGTTTAATCACCTTTGAAGTGAGTGTCGCGATGTGCTGTAATAATATTTAGTTAAAGCTGGAAGCTTTGTAACTACATCAAGGATGAGCAGATGAAAAAAAACAAGTTAGTTTTGTTGTTAGCAGCGGTTTTAATTGTCTTTAGTGGCGGTTGTACCTCTTCAGAAACTCCTGAAGATGAACAGCAGGTAGAAAACGCCGACATAGAAAAAATCGAGACAATTGACGGCAGCGAAGAGCCAAAACCTACAGAGAATGCTGACGCTACAACGACAGCGGCCGACGAAGCCAGCTTAGAAGCTTCATTAAACGAGCCGGCTGCAGGTGATACAGCTGCTCCTACCGACACGGCAACAGCCCCTGCGGAAGAGACCACAACTTCTGTTGCGGCGTCTGATCCCGCACCGACGGACGCAACTGCTCCGATTGTTGATGAGAAAAGTTTAAATGCGAGCGCTGATGCTCCTCCTCCTGTAACTGATGCTCAATTAGCTCCAGACCCAAGTTTATCTGCTTCAACTCCTTCTGAACCGGCCCCAGCACCGGCGGTTACGGAAGCTCCTTCAACTGAAAACACAACTTCTTTTTCATCTGTAGAACCGACTCCGGTTTCAAAACCTTCGGGTGGCGGCGTATCGATGAAAAAAGTAACTTCGATCATGCCTTATCAAGGTAAAGACGGCGGCTGGGTTAATACAGTTTACATCGCCCGCCCCGGAGAAAAATTAGCAGATATCAGCATGAAAATTTTCGGTGCTGATAAAACTAAAGAAATTAAAGCTATTGCTGAAAACAGCTATTTGAAAAGCCGCTCAGTAAGACCAGGTGATAAAATTTATTACGTGTCACCTAACCGCCCGGATGATTCAAGCCGCACCATTCTTTATTATGAAGACATGGGAATGGTTCCTGAAACTTACGTAGCGAAAAAAGGCGAAAGCTTAAGAAAAGTTTCAAAAGAGCTTTTAGGTTACGACAATGCATGGAAAGAAATTTGGTCTACTAACGGTGTTGA
This sequence comes from Pseudobdellovibrio sp., assembly GCA_020696855.1. Taxonomy (GTDB): domain Bacteria; phylum Bdellovibrionota; class Bdellovibrionia; order Bdellovibrionales; family Bdellovibrionaceae; genus Pseudobdellovibrio. Next base: position 11,846 of record JAJFMT010000006.1, on the reverse strand, counting down.
ATCAAAAACATCGCTTAAAGACGGCGAAACTTTAAGATACTGGAAAGCCAGCGCTGAAACGATGGTTTCAACTCCGCCGGCAGCTCCTCCGACAGCGGGTGCTGATGTTACAACTCAGCCTCCGGTAGCAACAGCGACGATGGAACCGCCTCCTGCTGCTCCAGCTGCAGATGCAACCGGCGCACTTCCTTCTCCGCCTCCAGATGCTGCGGCCAGCATGCCGCCTCCTCCGGATCCAAATGCAGTTGCCGCAACAGCTCCTCCTCCGCCACCGGCTGACGATGCGTCAGCAGAAGCTCCTCCACCACCGCCGGCTGTGGAAGATCCACCTCCGGCAGATGCAGGCGATGGCGCAGTAGCAGAAGCTAAAGGTCAAAAGAAACTGGATGAAGAAGCCGAAGCTGAAGAAGAAGCAGAAGGCCTTAACAGCGATACATTGATGTCAATGGGAGCTTTGGGTGTTCTTCTTGGATTGTTAGCTTTCGTGATTATTCGCAAGAAAAAACAAAAATCTCAGATGAACAATTTGGAAATGAACGCGTAAACCGCGCACAATTTCTGATTTAAAAAACAAAAAGAGCAGGGGATACCTGCTCTTTTATTTTTGGTGCGTATAAATTTAATAATTACGAAACTTTTTTGAAGATCCCGTCTAATACGCCTCTGTGGCCCATTCGCTTAGATTCAACGAAATAAATCAAGTCATCAATAATCTGAGTATCCTGATTGTTGTGAGGCAAGAATTTGATTCCGGCACCCATTGAATTTTTCCAAACGATTTGTGCCGCGATTTTTCTTTCACGAGAAGCAACAACGAAAGTTAAATTCAGTTTTTCTTCTACATTCAAATTATGGCCAGAAACTTCTAAGAAAGCTCCGGTTAAGCTGATATTTTTTAACACTCCTTGTGTATCTTGCCGGGCATAACTTCTTCTGAAACTTACGTCCAGATAAAGGGGAGTTCTTGGTGCCGGCGTTCCTGTTGAGCTCATATACCTTCCTTTTTAAATAGGTGGTTACCGTAATTACCTATCGGCTAAGCCCATGAAAATTTTAAAGAATTTTCATTTTGAGACGTTTCTTTTCGAATAAATTGACTTTGGTCCTAGTAAAAGACATATTTAAGGAGTCCTAAATAGACCTTATTAAATAATTCAAATAAATTTTTATTGAAAACCCAAGGATCTTTAAAAACCTTTAAACCTCTTCTACAAAGAAATTCCAAACAAGGAGCCAGGCTTGGCTAAAAAAGAAGTTATAGTTGAATCTAAACCGAAGCGCAAAAAACCAGTTACAACTGAAGAAACTCAAAGCGAACCCGCAGCAAATGTTGAAGTAGCAGTGGCAGAACCTAAAGCCCAAGCAACTGCACCGGCTCCGGCAGCACCTGCAAGCGAAGCGGCACCGGCTCCGGCAGCAAGCGCACCACAACAAAACCAAAATTCACAAAGCTCTCAAGGCGATCAACCAAGACGAGAATTCAGAAAATTCAGTAATGGTGGCGGCGGAGGCGGCGGCCAGGGTGGCGGCGGCGGTGGTGGACATCACCGTCATCAGAACAATAATCAAAACCGTTACAACAATAACAACAACCAGCGCCGGGACTTCAGAGAAAGATTCGACCACAGACGCGATGATGAAGGGCCTCAAGGCCAAGGGCACTCGTCTCAGGAAGCCGACATTGATTTAGCTGACATCAACTTAAATGAAGAAGAAAAAAGCTGGCTAAACTCTAAAGATCTTAAATCTAAAAACATTCAGGTCCTCACTGATTTAGCAACCAAACTGAAAATTGAAAACGCAGCCGGTATGCGCCGTCAGGACATGGTATTTGAAATCCTGAAACGCGCAGCGAAGCTTGGTGATATTTTCGGAGCGGGTGTACTAGAAATTTTACCGGATGGTTACGGGTTCTTACGTTCGCCGGATTACAATTACTTACCGGGACCTGATGATATTTACGTTTCACCTTCTCAGATGAGAAAATTCGGTCTGCGTACCGGTGACTTCGTAACAGGAACTGTTCGTCCTCCTAAAGAAGGCGAAAGATATTTTGCATTGATCAAAGTTGATTCTTTAAATTATGAATCACCTGAGGCCAGCAAAGATAAAATTCTTTTTGATAACTTAACTCCGCTATACCCGAATAAAATGTTGCGCCTGGAGCACAATCCGTCAGAAATGACGACAAGAATTGTAGACTTGATGTCGCCATTAGGAAAAGGGCAGCGTGCTTTAATCGTGGCACCGCCAAGAACAGGTAAAACTGTTTTAATGCAGAATATTGCAAATGCGATCACGCACAACCATCCTGAAGTAAAACTCATCGTGTTGTTAATTGATGAACGTCCCGAAGAGGTGACGGACATGCAGCGTACGGTTAAAGGTGAAGTCGTCAGTTCAACTTTCGATGAGCCGCCAACTCGTCACGTTCAGGTAGCCGAAATGGTTCTTGAAAAAGCAAAACGTTTAGTTGAGCACAAACATGACGTTGTCATTCTTCTGGATTCTATTACTCGTCTTGCCCGTGCCTACAATACGGTTGTTCCGCCTTCGGGAAAAATCTTATCGGGCGGTGTGGATTCAAATGCTCTTCACAAACCAAAACGCTTTTTCGGTGCCGCACGTAACATCGAAGAGGGCGGATCCCTTACCATCATCGCGACAGCACTGATTGATACCGGTTCGCGTATGGATGAGGTTATCTTCGAGGAATTTAAAGGTACAGGTAATGCCGAAATCCACTTGGATAGAAAGCTTATGGAAAAACGTATCTTCCCTTGCTTAGACATCAACAAATCCGGAACGCGTAAGGAAGATTTATTAATTGATAAATCTGACCTGACCCGCTTGTGGATTTTAAGAAAAGTACTGGCGCCGATGAATGTTGTCGACGCGATGGAATTCCTGATGGACAAGGTTGAAAAATCGAAGACAAACACGGACTTCCTTAAGAGTATGAACGGGTAAGGAATAGCCAGCCGTGAACCAGGACATCGAAGGCAAGCAAAGAGATAAAAAGAAAATGGTCATCATGACTTTGGTGGCCTTAGGGGTTTTCGCTCTTATTACAACGGGCGGAGTCTTAATCCTTTCAAAGATTAAAAGTAAAAACAACGCGGCCGAAGCAGCTGGCTCGCAAGAACAATTTGCCGGGCAGGCCGAAACGTCTCAGCAGCTTCAGTCTGAATGCCAGAATTCTGCGAACGAAATTGCCAAAAGCGAAGATATCGAAACAGCTATCGATGAATTTAAAAAACACGTCGAAAACTGCCGCGAAGTCTATTTTACAAGTGAAGAAAAAACTCAGTACCGAAATGAAGGAATGTATCCTGATTTGGGAGTCGATCTTTTTACAAAGCTTGCCGCTACAGATAAAGCCCGGGCAGTTGAGTTTATGGCTTATCTTAAAAAGCTTCAGCCATGGCAGTTCTACATGGGCCCGATTGTATGTGATTCGCAAAATGTATTGAACGCGTACGATGAATCTTTAAGAAACGAAGAGCCGCGGTTATGTGTGAAGTTCGAAGAGTTTAATGAGAAAATCTATAACGAGCTCAAAAATAAAAACTTCTCTGTGCTTTCTTCAACTTTGAACAGCAACAATGTGGCGTGGCTGGGAGCAGGCAGCTCTGACCTGGGTTGCCCTGAGAGAATTTCTGCCATTGTTAAAACGGTTCAAAGTTCTGCGGGTTCAAGCCAGATCAGACCGGTTCAGCAAAAGCAGGAATCGACAGGCCTTAATGTTATCTTCGGCAACGGAACCGAGGACGATAAAGTGGTTCTGGAATTCGGCGAAGTAAACGGTTGCTTTCAGTTGAAGTCAGCGGCTGTGGCCGGCCTTCAAACCAATGAGTAAAAAAACATTTCAGAAATTAGCACAGAAATATTCTGATCCTATAAGAGTTCAGTCTTTTTTAAGAGCTCTTGATTACAATCACGAACCCAATGGCGAGACTTTGCGTTCGGCCTTATCAGCCTACAAAGAAAGTAAAGCGCACTGCCTGGAAGCGGCCCTATTGGCGGCTGCCATACTGGAACATCAGGGTTACCCGCCACTGGTGATGAGCCTTGAAAGCCACGACAACTTAGACCACGTAATTTTTGTGTACAAAAAAGATAATCGCTGGGGCTCGATTGGGCGCTCTCGCGATGAGGGTTTGCACGGCCGAAAGCCGATGTTCAGAAGTTTGCGCGACTTAGCCTTGTCTTACTACGAACCCTATATAGACAAAACAGGGTGTATCACCGGTTATCAGATTGCACATTTAGATGAAGCCAAGACTGATTGGCGCTTCAGCAGTAAAAATGTGTGGAAGGTAGAAAAATATTTAATCGACATTAAGCATGTCGCAATTAAATTTAATAAGAAACGTTACCGGAGAATTCACAAAAAATATTTAAGCGGAATTTCTGCCAAGAAAACGAATGCCTGGCTTTAAGAGCCTTTGGCAATAGCTTCCATTTCTTCATTCGTTACAATAACAGAAGCATTTACTTTTTTAGTCGCGATTTCCAGCATGGCTTGCGCTACATGCACGGCTTCAATGGGCTTGTACTTTGCTAACGGCCCCTGCATAAAGACTGAAAAAACCGGAGACAGTAACACGGCGATTTTTTCGCCGATACGAACCTCGCTGCGGTCACCTAACAACAAACTTGGTCTTAATAAATGAAGTTTTCCGCTGAACTGACCCTGAACGTCGTTTTCAGTTTCGCCCTTTGTGCGGTTATAAAAGATTTCTGAGTTGCGGTCGGCACCCAGTGCAGAAACAACTAATAACTGTTCGGCCTTGCACTTTTGCGCCATCTTAGCGAACTCAACGATATAGTTGTGATCCACTTTTCTGAACGCTTCTTGTGAGCCGGCCTTAGCCATTGTTGTTCCTAAACAACAAAAAAAAGTGACCGGAGTGTTACGGCTGAAGCCCTCAACCTGCAAAGAAAGTTCGGTCCAATTCTGAAAATCAAAGTAAAGGGAGCGCACCTTGGGGTTAGAAAAGACCGGATTTTGTGCTGACTTTTTACTTCGCATGATGGCTATGATTTGGTGGAAATCACTGCTCTGGACCAGTTTTTCCAGTAGAAGATTTCCGATAAGTCCTGTGGACCCTATAATCACGGCTGTTTTCATTTGTTACCTAAACCACTGAAATCACTAATTATTTATCAAACTAATTGTGATTTTATTTAAATATCCTGCATTGTCTTTGGCCAATATTTTTCTTGAGCCTAAGTCGAAGTTTATGCTATCACCTAAGTCTTTGAAATCAATAGCTAAAGGATATTAATATGAAACAAGGACTACACCCAAAAACAAGAACAGTCGTTTTTAAAGACATCTCTTGCGATTATTCTTTCTTGGGAACTACAACAATCGACTCTAAAGAAACAGTTAAATGGACCGATGGAAAAGAATATCCATTAGTTAAAGTTGAGATCTCTTCTGCTTCTCACCCATTCTACACTGGTAAGCAACGTGTAATGGATACTGAAGGCCGTATCGATCGTTTCAAGAAAAAATACGCAAAAGCAACTAAGTAGCTTACAACATTCGAGCCTCCACAGGAATTTAACACCTGCGGGGATCCAGATAAAAGCGGCATGAATATGGCCGCTTTTGTTTTTTCAGAATCTGTATGAAACTTATCTTTTCAGGAGTTGCGCCAAATGTTTTCGAAGTTAGACCAAGTTGAATCACGATACGAAGAAGTGAACTTATCACTTCAACGGCCTGACGTTGCGTCTGACCAGAAACAATACCGTGCTTTAATGAAAGAGCTCGCGAACCTCGAAAAGATCGTTGTTGTTTACCGTGATTTTAAAAAGAAAACGGCGAACCTCAAAGAAAGCAAAGAAATGCTGACAGCGGAATCTGATCCTGAAATGAAGGAAATGATCCGCGAAGAAATCAGAGAGCTTGAAGCTTCGATTCCGCAGCTTGAAGACCAGTTGAAACTGGCTTTGATCCCGAAAGATCCGAACGACGAGAAAAATATTTTATTAGAGATCCGTGCCGGTGCGGGCGGGGATGAGGCATCGCTTTTTGCCGATGAGCTCTTCCGTGCATATGCAAAGTACGCAGCTGACCAGGGCTGGAAGGCCGAACTTATGTCTTACACAGACGGAAACGTCGGTGGGGCTAAAGAGGTTATCGCGATGATCTCCGGTGAATCTGTTTATTCGAAAATGAAATATGAATCGGGTGTTCACCGTGTACAGCGCGTACCTAAGACAGAAGCCGCGGGCCGTATTCATACGTCTACAGTTACTGTTGCAGTGATTCCTGAAGCTGAAGTGAACGAAGTGAAGATCGACATGAAAGATATTACGATTGACGTTATGCGCGCTTCGGGTGCGGGCGGTCAGTCAGTCAATAGAACAGAGTCTGCGGTTCGTATTCACCATAATCCGACCGGAATTCTGGTTCACTGCCAGGAAGGTAAATCTCAGCTGGCCAACAGAGAGCGTGCGTTTCAGATTTTAGCGACGAAGCTTCAGCAACTTGAAGACGAAAAGGTTTTAAAAGCCGCATCAGATGCGCGCTTAGACCAAATCGGAACAGGCGACCGCTCTGAGCGTATTCGTACCTACAACTTTCCGCAAACGCGCATTACTGATCACCGTATCGGTTTAACGATCCATCAGCTGGATCAGGTCATGAGCGGGCAAGTGGAATATCTAATTGATCCGTTGATTGCGCACTTCCAGGCAGAAGCCCTGAAAAAACAAGCGACTAATTCGTACTAAGAATGAAATTAAAAGAAGTCTTCGAAAAGTCAGTTCAGTTTTTTAAAGATAAAAAAATTGATTCTGCCAGACTCGATGCCGAAACCCTTTTATCTCATGTTCTTAAAATCGACCGGTTACAAATATATTTAAAATACGACCAGCCTCTTTCAGAGACTGAAATTTCTGACTGCCGCGAAGCTGTTCGCAGGCGCAGCCAGGGCGAACCTGTGGCTTACATCACCGGTGAAAAGGGATTCTACGGTGAAGATTTTTTCGTCGGTACCGGCGTACTGGTGCCGCGCCCTGAAACCGAATCGCTGGTTGAAGAAGCGCTTAAATTTATTAACGACAACAAAATTGAAAACCCGAAGATTCTGGATCTGGGTGCAGGCACGGGATGTATCGGTTTTTCTATTTTGAAAAACGCCCCGGGCGCCGGCCTCATCAGTATTGAGAAGTCAGCAAAGGCTTTTGAATACCTAAAAAAGAATCAGGCTCACTTAGAGCTGGGCAGCAGAAGCGAACTCATTTTAAGTGATGTTATGGCTTACACACCGGCTCAGAAGTTTGATGTCATTGTCGCTAACCCGCCGTACATTGCAGAGTCTGACCCCATGATTCAGGACAGTGTAAAAAAATTTGAACCCCATGAAGCCCTGTTTGCAAGCGAAGACGGGTTTAATGACATTATTAACTGGTCCAGAAAATACAGTTCGCATTTGGCGAAACCGGGTGTCGTGCTTTTTGAAATGGGCCACTTGCAAGGCGCAAAATCAAAAGAGTTATTTACCTCTTTAAATGTCTTTAGCGATGTTCAGATTTTAAAAGATTTGTCAGGCCTTGATCGCATTGTAAAAGCCGTGAATAATGGCTGAATCTCAAAGGAATTTTCATGGATAAAATGCTAGTTACCAGCGGCCGTCAGTTAAACGGATCAGTTGCAGTCAGCGGCGCAAAAAACGCAGCTCTTCCGATTTTATTTTCAACGTTATTGGCTGAAGGTGAACATACTTTCGGAAACGTTCCTGTTTTAAAAGATATCGAATCAACTGCGGAGCTTCTGCAAAGCCTGGGCTGCGAAACGATTCGCGAAGGCCACACTTTTAAAGTTCAGGTTGCGAAATTAAAATCTTTTGAAGCCCATTACGATTTAGTCAGAAAAATGCGCGCAAGCATTCTTTGCCTTGGGCCTATTCTTGCAAAATACGGTGAAGCCGTTGTTTCGTTGCCGGGTGGTTGTGCCATCGGGACACGCCCAATCGATCTTCACTTAGACGCAATGAAAACTCTGGGTGCAGAAATTGAACTTAAAGAAGGTTACGTCTTAGCGAAGGCAAAAAAATTAAAAGGGGCCACAGTCTTTTTCGAAAAGACAACTGTCGGCGGAACCGAGAATTTAATGATGGCCGCGACTCTCGCCGAGGGAGAAACCATTATTGAAAATGCAGCTAAAGAACCTGAAATTGTCGACCTGGCAAATTATTTAAATAAAATGGGTGCCAAGATTTCCGGGCACGGTACAAGCGTAATTAAAATTACCGGAGTTGAAAAACTGACTCCTGCCAGACACGATATCATGCCTGACCGAATTGAAGCCGGCACGTTATTGATTGCCGGGGCGATCACTTCCGGAGAAGTTGAAGTTACGAAATGTAACCCGCAAGATCTGGAAGCTTTGATTTTAAAAATGCGCGACAGCGGGTTCCGCGTAGATACAACAAAGAATTCGATGAAAGTGTTTCCGCAAAGAACATGGGAAGCCGTTGATATTACCACAGCTCCGCATCCTTTGTTTCCTACTGATCTTCAGGCACAGTTTATGGCTTTGATGACAGTTGCAAAAGGCACAAGCGTTATTACCGAAACCGTTTTTGAAAACCGCTTCATGCACGTGAATGAACTTATGCGTTTGGGTGCGGATATTACTCCGAAGACTCAAGTGGCTGTTGTGCGAGGAAGACCTGACGGCTTAACGGCCGCTCCTGTCATGGCGACTGATCTTCGCGCGAGTGCGTCGCTGGTTCTGGCAGGGCTAATTGCTAAAGGTGAAACTCTTGTGAACAGGATTTATCACTTGGACCGCGGTTACGAAAATCTTGAGTTAAAACTTTCGAACCTCGGTGCCCAAGTCAAAAGGGTCAATTAAGAATATTATTTAACGGCTACAGCTAAGTCAGAGTAAACTGCAAAAAGCTGATCGCGTCCTTCCAACAAAGTTGTGCGAATCTGCTCTGAATGCTGATCTGCCGGGTACTGAGTTAAGCTTCCCAGCTTTGTTTGCATTGTGCGGGTCACCGGAACAGCAGCCGGGCGCCAGCCGTTCTTCTGTACATCGTTCATGATGGCCACGAACAATTTACTGTTAACTGATCCACGCGAATGGCCTGACACGCGGCCTGCGATTGCCGGGTTTGATCTGACTGTTAAAGTTAAATCTGCTTGTTGGCTGTTATCACCGTAAGAATGCCACAAATCCAAAGTGACTTGAGTTCCATCAGCAGGAGTGCTCAGCTCCACACTGCCGGTACCTGCAGGCATGCGGTTCATGCTCACGACATTAACCATAGTGTAGTCAGAATAATCTGCAACACCCTTAGGTGTAACAGAGGCTGTACCACGAGCGGGTTTAGAAATGCAGCCGGTTGAAAGAATTGAAAACGCCAATACAAAAACAGAAAGTAACTTCATATGAACTCCTGTTTTTCAGTTTAGCTTTGGTCAGGTAATTAAAAAGGCCAATTCTGTTTGGCCACACTTTAGTCTTGCTTAAGGGAGGGACGAAGTGTTTTTGGAGAGTTGCCCTTAGAAAAAGGGGCTTAAAAAACTTAAGCCTCAATCAAGGAGGGGCCAAGATTGAGGCTTTCTAAAATATTTTACCATTGCTGGTAAACTCTTTTATGAACTACTTAATATCCGTCAGGGGCTTCCCAATCAGAACTCTGGGAGGGGATCCTGAGCCTTCGTTATGGGGCCTCAGACGAATATTTCAAAACAGAGCCAAGTAAGTTAGAGTCCTGTTTAGCATTCGCACCCGCCTTCGCTGAAATAACTAAGACTAGTACGATGTATGCAGCTATAAGAACTTTCACCATGACGTCCTACTTAGCAACGGGTGTGCCAAAATTCCCGTGGCTGCAGAGTACATAAAACTGAGCTGAGTCTCTGCAAGCATCCGGGCAATCGATTTCCGGTTCCAGCGTGGAACCAGTGGTGGTTCCAAACTGTAGACCTTGGTCATGAGTTGGAACCCTCTCTCAAGTGAAAAGATTACATCTGTAACAGTCTTACTTATACTTAAAATATTACTTAGAGAATTAAGGACTTAGCGGCGAATGGAAGAGAATTCTAATCAGTGGGTTATAAGATCAGATAAGGATCAGGTTAAAGGACCTTATTCCACTGAAGAGCTGCGCGCCATGATTGTGAACGGCAGCTTCAATGGTAATGAAGAAATCTGTCAGTACCCGCAGGGTGAGTGGCAGATTCTTACCAAGCAATCTGAATTTTATGATGCTCTCTTAGAGTCTCTTGAAAAGCCGGAAGAAGTAAAAAACAAAAAAGACGCCAAGATGGATGCCGAGACGGTCATTAAGCAAGATGGCCCGCCGGTAAAAAAACCGCCTGCTGAAATTCCTAAATTTGATTTAAAAGAATTTGTCGAAAAAGAACTTAAAGCCGAAGAAGATTTAAAAACACGTCTCATGGGCGGCGACAAAACCAAAGGCAAAGACGGTACATCTGTCAAAGCTCCTGTCGTAAAAAATAATTTAGTTCCGATTGATGATCCGCCGGAAGAAGAGCCGTCGAAAAATAATATTCCTGCCGTTGTTCCTGAAAAAGGTGTTGTCAATCAGGCCTTCGCGCCGCCACCGGGAAATATTTTAAGTGAGCGGGATAAAAATCTTGAGCTTCAGATGGTGGATCTGAAAAAAGTGCGTCAGAAAGAAGTGAAGAAGCTTTTTCCTGCGTTGCTGCTGATTCTCGTTTTAACCGGTGTGTTTACCTATCTTATCATTGACGATGAAGAACTCAGTACGACAGGAAAAGGCTGGGTGCTGTTAGGCCCGACAAAAAATGCAGAAGAGCTGGCGGCGGGCGATGTAGCAGAACTAAAAAAGAAAGCCGTCCTCGCGTTTCAAAACGGTGTGATGGAGCAGCTGGTGAATGCTCAGCGGGATTTAGTTAAAGCGATTGAAGGCGCACCGAAAGATTTAGAAGCCATGGGACTATTGTGTATGGCTCATGAACAGTTGTGGCCGTTCACTCAACAGACAGAGCAGGATTTAAAAAGTATTTTCAGCACCACGCAGTTGGCGAGATCAGCGAACCCGCTGTCGAATTTTGCCGATTCCTGCCAGGCAACTTATTTATTATTAAAAGGCCAAAACAAAGAAGCGAAAAGTCTGATTGAAAAAACCCTGGATAATCCGACTGAAAAATTCACGCTTGGAACTTTTCTTTATTTTATCAAAGGCGAAATGCTGGAGTACGAAGCGAATTTTGTAAACGCGGAAGCTTATTATGACCAGGCATCTAAATTGTGGCCACAGTGGATACCGGCCCGTTTCGGTAAAGCGAGAATGCTGTACAAGCAGAATAAGCTTTCGGAAGCACGCGCTGAATTTGAAAGAATTCTTAAAGACTATCCGGAATCAAAAGTGGCGTTACTGGGTCTTGGACTGATCGAACTTAAATCAACACGCGATAAAGAAAAAACACTCAGTTACTTTTCAAACGGTTTTAAGATTAAACAGAAAATTCATAAAGAATTTCATGCAGAAGCTCTGGTAAATTACGCTAATCTTTTAAAAGACAACGGCGATAACAAAGCCGCCCTTGAAGTAGCGCAAGAGGCGTACAAGCTAAGCCCGGGAAACCGCAATATGAAAGACCTTGTGCTTTCTCTCGGCGGTGAAGACAAAGTAGATAAAAATAATCCTGAAGTTGTCTTGATCGGAGATCAATTCGTACGCGCCGGCGACCACATGACGGCGCAAGCGCAGTTTAAAGCTGCCTTTGAGCTGAACCCGAACAATGCCGCTGCTGCGTACAAGGCCGCAAAAAGTCTGTGGCAGATCAATCAGACTCGGGAAGCGATTAACTGGCTTGAAAAA
>JAJFMT010000005.1 GCA_020696855.1 Pseudobdellovibrio sp. | reverse complement strand
GGCACGGTTATTTTTCCTCCTCAGTGTGTGACTTTACAAAAAGATCCGGCACTGGCGGCTCATTACAAAAAGCAAGTTGATGAATCTATAAAAGCGCAAACGACAACTGTTTCTGAAGACGGGAAAACAGTTGAAAAAAAATCATGGTTTAACTGGCAGGAAGTAAAAGATTTTTTAAAGCCGACGGCACCGCCACCAACAAGCAATATAAACCGCTAAGAATTTTTCGTCGGCAAAAATTTATCAAGAGCAACTTTTAACTGCAGAATGGCTTCGTCAAATTCTGCTTTGGCTATCGCGTTTGTGTTGGCAGGAAGAATCAAAGCCATTTCGTGCCCGGATTTTATCAAATACTTAGCGGCCCAGCGCGGAACCAAATGAACGGTTCTGGCCATCTCTCGTAAGTTATCAGAGCGGTCGAAAAGTTTTATGGCAATGGCCTCTTGGTCTTTGGCAATTGCGCTGTAATATTTCGGTACTTCAGTCCGTTTAATTTCAGCGGGTGCATCGTCAGGCCACCAGTGGGTTAAAAGCAGCACAAGTTCAGCCACTCTTTCAGGAAAATTTTTTTTAATATCGTCGGCAGTAACAGACGTGTCTTCGACAGTGTCATGTAAGAAAGCGGCTGCAACCGCTTCTTCACTTAAACCGGCCTTCCATGTCAGGTGGGCCACGCGAAGCAGGTGATTAAAATAAGCGTGTTGATTGGATTTTCTTTTTTGTAAGGCGTGGGCGTCAGCTGCAAAAAGGGACGCCTGCCAGATAAGTTTTGTATTCATCGGTTCTTTTTATTTACGGCTGTATGCCAGTTTGTTCACTTCACTCACTTGGCCGTTCATTGTCCAAAGATCATATAACAGTCCAATGCCGAACAGGCCGAGTGTCAGCAGGTAAATAAGACCGGTAATAAATTTTCCAAGGTAAAAGCGGTGAATGCCGAAGACTCCTAAAAACGTAAGGAGAAGCCATGCGACGGTGTAATCAACTGAACCTGCGGTGTATTTGCGGTCAGCTTCGCGGTCCATTGAAGGAATTAAAAACAAATCAATTATCCAGCCCACTCCTAAAAGCCCCAGTGTAAAAAACCAGATAGTGCCGGTGATCTGCTTACCGTAATAAAAGCGGTGGGCTCCCATAAAGCCGAAGATCCAAGTGAGGTAGCCTATCGTTTTGCTGTGAGTATCGTTAGCCATAGCTTAACGTAGGCTAATTTAACTTAAGATGCATTTATTTTTTTGAAATTTAAGTAAAATAAAAACTAGATAAAATAAAAACTCCGGCGGGAACCACCCCGCCGGATAACCCAGGAGAAAAACTCCTTCATTTATTCGCGTGAATTACTTCACGTTAAAAATGAAGAGTCTCGATAACCTTAATACAACACGGCCAAAAGAGTTGCCGTTAGAATCAGTTTGACCGGTAACACGGTCGTAGATCGGGGCGCCTGACGTATTGCGCGCATCCGTCATTTTAATAAGTTCGATAGCGGCACCAGGCTGCTGTAAGTCGGCGATAACGCGCGCTTCGCCAAGTGCCTGGCTGTGAGCCGTTTTTAAAGCTGATGCTTTCATCGCATCCCATGTGTTGGCCAGGACGCCCGGCTGTGGTTCAGATAATGTCATCACCAAGCCCGGAGAGTTGATGTCAATCGAATGATTTTTTTGCTTCATAAAAACTAAAATTTCATCTTGTACCTGCGCCAGGTCTGAAAGCTTCGTCAGTTTAAACGATACGGTGCTGCTGGATTCCCAGCTGTGGTCCTGATCGCAAACAATAACGGTGACATTGTCGCCGTCGGCATTTTTTTCGTAGCGCGTTTTTACGGATTGTTCGTTGTTGCCTTGTGACACCTGAATCTGATCACCGATGTCTGAATTGGCGTGTTTTTGCAAAAGGGACTGCAGTTCAGAAGCAGTTGCATCGACTTCGCCGCGCGACTCGCGGGCAGACGGGTGGCAGCTGGAAATGATGGCCATGTCTAACCGTAAAAACTCTGCGGGTTGTACAACGACGCCTTCGCCAACAACTTCAAGACGGCTTGCAGACGCTATTGATCCCGCTACTAAGATACTTGTTAAAATAATATTTTTCATGTTTCCTCCAACATGTTTGTTGGAGAGGTAAATACGCTGATAGAATCATAAAAGATAATTATTATAATTTATTTCTTAATAAACAAATTTAATGATAACTGGATAGACCGGGAATCAAAATGAAGTGACGTTATATTTCAGCGAAGCTGCACGCTCTTATTAGCGAAGTTTGCATATATTTTGGCTGCGTCCTTAGCAGACTCCACACGAATCAATACCGTGTATTTACCAATTTTAACGGCGCTCTTGATCTTTCCGTACATTAAGGCCGGGTTAGACTTGCGCAGCTTTAAAAGGTCCCTGTAAAAAGCCCAAAGCCCGGCATCGTAAGACGATAGCATTCGGGACGGATCAATTGAAGGTAGCCTCCACTGATCGTAATTAAACCCCATAGGCTGTCCGTAGAACAACAAGGGTGTGCCCGGCAGCAAGTACATAAGCTTAGCTGCAAACTTCACTTGCTCAGGCGAGTGGGAATGCGAAAAGCTGGCTGTGTCGTTATTTTCGAGGTACCGCACCGGTGACACGGTTTCGCGAGCACTGCTTTGGCGAATGGTATCTAAAAAGAGCGCAGCCGCTTCAGCAGGATCTTCCATGTTAAACAGGGTTTCACCGTGTGAGTCACCTGTCTGAAAATTCCATTTCGAAAGCCAGTCAGGATCTGCGGCATTCCAGTCGTAAGCGGCATCAAATCCTGATCCCCGTAAATGCGGATAGCGGCTTTCTTCATAGCGTGCCGGGTATCCCGCTTTGTCTTCTGCGAGTAAAAAAACAGTAGGTTTTATTTTTCGTAATCGTGAGTTCACCGTTTTATAGAATTCAGGCCAGCGCGATTGCGGCCCCCAGGATGCATCAAAACGAAAACCATCAACATCAAACCGGCGCACCCAGTGTTCCAGAACACTTAAAGCATATTCACGAACTTCAGGATTATCGTAATTCAAGTTAACCAGGCTATCCCAAAAATAGTAAGTAAAAGGAAAGTTGTTCTCTAGACGCACATGCGCATGCTCGGAGTACGGGGTGTTCATATTGATGGATGACTGGTAAAAGCCAAAGTATTTTGAGGTCATGCCATTGGCCATTACATCCTTTGCAAACGGATGATGAAGAGAAGTGTGGTTCAGAGCGACGTCAAGTATGACTCGTAATCCTTTTGCATGCGCAGATTTAATTAAATTTTCTAAATCTGCGTCAGTACCATAATCAGAATTTACCGTAAAGTGATCAGTCACATCATAACTTTGCCCCGGCTCGTGCGATAAGTTCAGTGGCTGAATCCAGATGATTGTAGCGCCGAGCTCTTTGATTTCCGGTAGTCTTTTACTTAATTCAGGCAGAAACGTAACATCATAACCGCGTGAAAAATAGAACGGGGAAACACCGTAAATAACTTCT
The DNA here is from genome assembly GCA_020696855.1 of Pseudobdellovibrio sp. Classification (GTDB taxonomy): domain Bacteria; phylum Bdellovibrionota; class Bdellovibrionia; order Bdellovibrionales; family Bdellovibrionaceae; genus Pseudobdellovibrio. The sequence goes on along the minus strand of JAJFMT010000005.1, from coordinate 45,264 downwards.
GCTAAAGCGAAGCTCTTGAGGCTGGCGAAACAGCAAATCAACAAAGTAAAAATGAATTTCTGAAATCTCAGCATGAGCCCGTATTTTTAGTACAAGCCCGGGCGATCGGGCAGTTTTTTTGAAATTTTTGAAAAGTTTTTACCGTCTTCGGCCATGAGAACCGTTAGATTAGCTTCGGGCGCAGCAGGCTCAACAGGCTCAACAGGCGGGCACTTTTCTCTGAAGCTTCCAGTAGGCAGGCCTGCGCCCGGAGCTATTCAAGTTTGGTTGCATTAAAATGAGATATCTCACTTAATTTTGACAAGTTAATCATTCAGAGGTAATTTAAAAACAATGAGATCCGCTTTCCTGACGTTTTTAATTGTTACTTTTATCAGTGTTTTTGCGCTAAAGGCCGCGGATTTTCACTGCTCCGGTTCGGAAGCTCATCAGGACACTCATCACGAAGCGTCTCATCACGACGATGATCATGAAAATCACGACAACGGTGAGCCTTGCAAGGATCATTGTCCTCCGCATTTGCATTCCTGCTGTACCTCTGCTTTTGTTTTTCAAACCCAAAAGCAAATCGAGTTGCCGGTAGCCGATCAAATAGTTTTTTCTGAAAACATTTATATCGTAAAACCTGAGCCCGTTCTTGAAGGTCCTTTTCAGCCACCTCGGCTGTCTTAAGTCATTTTTAGTTCTGAAATTTTCTTTGCTATTTTTTAGTTAGGCTACTTACGAGGGTTCAATGCTGAATTATTTTATTCGGTTCTCACTTAATAACAGATTATTTGTCGTCGCAGTTGCTGCATTTGTTTTAGTTTACGGTGCGGTAACTGTTACGCAGCTGCCGGTCGATGTGTTTCCGGATATTACAAAACCAACAGTGACAATCATGACGGAAGCTCACGGGATGGCACCGGAAGAGGTTGAAACCCGCGTGACCTTTCCGGTAGAAAGTTACCTAAACGGAATTCCCGGGGTCGAGCGTATTCGTTCGCAGTCGGGCATCGGTCTATCTGCTATTTACGTCGAATTCGAATGGGGCACAGAGATTTACCGAAACCGTCAGCTTGTTCAGGAAAAACTGAATTTAGCCAAAGAAAAATTACCGAAAGATATTACTCCTGTTATGGGTCCTGTCGGCTCATTAATGGGTCAGATCCAGCAGATCGCTGTCACCTCTGAAAATGATGAAGTCAGCCCCATGGAGCTTCGCAATCTGGCCGAGTGGGTGATCAGGCCTCGCCTCATGACCATTCATGGCGTTTCTCAGGTGATCGGCATCGGTGGCGGGCTTAAGCAATACCAGATTTTAGTATCAGCAGAAAAACTAAATAAGTTTCAATTATCCATTGAAGAAATTGATCACGAACTTTCGCAGATCAGTCAAAACACCACAGGCGGTTTTTTAGAAAGTAATGCGCAGGAATTTCTGGTGCGAAATATCGGTGTTGTAAACGGCATTGAAGATATCGAGAGCACTCTTATCGGTATGCACTTCGGTAAGCCCGTTTTGGTTAAGGATATTGCCGTTGTTAAAGAAGCTCCGCGGGTAAAGCGCGGGGACGGAAGCTTTAACGGCAAGCCATCTGTTGTTTTAACCATTCAGAAACAGCCTGGTGCCGACACCATTAAAATTACAGAAGACGTTGAAAAAGCGATCGCTGAAATTCGGCCATCGCTTCCAAAAGGTGTAATTGTTAATCCGGACGTATTTAAGCAGGCGAATTTTATTGAGGCTTCAATTTCAGGAATTAAAGGAAAGCTTCAACTCGGAACTGTTCTAGTGTTTCTGGTTCTTTTTGTATTTTTGGCTAACTTGCGCATGTCTGCTATTACGTTAACCGCGATTCCTGTATCGTTTCTGGTTACAGCAATTGTTTTTAAATTGTTCGGCCTCAGCGTAAACACGATGACTCTCGGGGGCCTGGCTATCGCGATCGGGGAATTGGTCGATGATTCGATCGTTGACGTTGAAAACGTTTTCAGAAGGCTTCGTGAAAATGCCAAGCTGTCAAACCCGCGAAATTTGCTGAAAGTCATCTACGACGCTTCAAGCGAAGTAAGAAATTCCATCGTGCTGGCAACGGTGATTATTGCCCTGGTTTTCTTTCCGCTGTTTAATCTGACCGGACTTGAAGGCCGCCTGTTTGCTCCTTTAGGCGTGGCATACTTAACCGCTCTAATGGCTTCACTGATAGTCTCGCTGACGTTAACGCCGGTTCTTTGCTCGTACTTTTTAACTAAAGATTTAAAAGAGCACCACGATACGAAGTTCGTAACCTATCTTAAAAATCTCGACCGCAGGATTCTTGAGTGGTCTTTGCCACGTGCTAAAAAAATATTGGTTAGTGCTATTGTCATGATGCTCTTGGCGTTAAGTCTAACGGCATTTATGGGACGGGACTTCCTGCCGCACTTTAACGAGGGGACCGCCATGATTTCTGTGGCGGCAGCTCCCGGAGTCAGCTTAACAGAATCAAACCGTATAGGGCTTTCAGCAGAAAAAATATTAATCAGTATTCCTGAAATTAAATCCGCTTCAAGACGAACAGGCCGCGCCGAGCTCGACGAACACGCTATGGGTGTAAACGTCAGTGAGATTGATATCGATTTCAAACCTGGGGGCCGCGACCGTGATGTCGTACTGGCCGAAATCCGCGATAAACTTCAAAGTCAGATTCCAGGCGTCAGTATCGGTATCGGTCAGCCTATTTCGCATCTGATTGATCACATGTTATCCGGCGTGAGTGCGGCTTTAGCGATTAAAATTTTCGGTTCTGATTTAGCCACCTTGCGCGAAAAATCAATTGAGCTTAAGGAAGCCATCAAAGACACCAATGGGCTGGTTGATCTTCGTATTGAACAACAAGGGTTGATTCCGCAGGTTAAAATTCAGGTGTTACGCGAAGACGCGGCCCGCTTCGGCCTCAGCGCAGGAGAAGTGACAAGTTTGCTTGAAGCCGCATTTAACGGCGAAGCACTGACCCAGGTTATTGAAGATTCAAAAATATACGACGTGTTTTTTCAGTTCGATGAATCATCACGCGGCTCAATGGAGCAAATGCAAAAAACGGTTTTAAAAATAATGCCTGACGGGCGCAAGGTTCTTTTAGAAGACGTAGCTGATGTTTACGAAACCACAGGCCCGAATGAAATTAACCGTGAAAACGGGCAAAGACGAATTGTGATCAGTGCCAACATCAGCGGAAGAGACTTGGGAAGTCTCGTTAAAGAAATTCAGGAGAAAGTAAATTCAAAGGTGAAACTTCCTGAAGGATATTATGTAGTTTACGGCGGGCAGTTTGAAAGCCAGCAGCAAGCGACACGAAAGATTTTACTCTTCGGGTTGTTGTCTTTACTGGCGATTGCACTGGTGCTTTACAGCCACTTTAAATCGAAAACTATCACCGGTCAGATTATGGGAACAATACCGCTGGCATTCATGGGTGGCTTAATACTTTTATTTTTCACGGACCGCTCGATTACAGTTGCGAGCCTCGTTGGTTTTATTACGTTGTCAGGTGTGGCATCACGAAATGCCATCATGATGATCTCACATTACCTGCATCTGATGAAATACGAGGGCGAGACGTTTTCAAAAGAAATGATTATTCGCGGATCGCAAGAAAGACTTGTGCCGGTAATGATGACGGCCTGTGTGACATCGCTTGCACTTTTACCGCTGATCTTTGCGAAGGGCCAGCCCGGCAGCGAGATCCTGCATCCGGTTGCCGTGGTTATCGTCGGGGGTCTTGTTACCTCGACGTTACTGGATATCATTGTCACACCGACATTGTTTTATTTTATCGGACGAAAATCGGCCGAAGCTTATATCAAAGAAAATGAAGGAGAAAGTTTATGAAGAAAAACATTTTACTAATGGCGTCCGTTTTATTGCTCGGCTTCGCAGTTCAGTCTCACGAAGGCCATGATCACAATGGCCCTGCTGGCGTACAGGCACCTAAAGGCGGCATCATTAAAGGGAATGAAGACACCTATGTAGAAGTTGTCAGCCGCGGCAAAGATTTAAAAGTTTACTTGTATGATAAAGATTTAAAGCCGGTTGATCCTAAGAGCTACAACGTGAGTGCCAAGGTTCAGCTGCCAAAAGTTAAAAAGGCAGAAGATCTGGCGCTGACATTAAAAGACAATGTTCTTGAAGCGACTTACGATGCAAAGAAAGCTCACCGGTATACGTTGCATTTAAGCTTAAAGAGCCCCAAAGAAGAACATGCCGACACTTTAAAATATACGATTGAACCTAAAAAATAAGAGGATTCTATGAAACTGACTCTTGCGCTTGTTTCGTTATTATCTGGCAGCATTCTTTTCGCTGACGTGACCGTGAACTCTTCAAACCTGAAGGATTTGTTAGAGCAAAAGAACTCGCGGATTGCCGCAGCGAAACTTCAGGCCGAAGCTGCTAATGAACGCAAAGGTTATTTTGCCCGGTCTTTTTTACCGGACATCGAAATCTACGGAGCACAAGAAGACTTTAAAACAGGGCAGCATGACCGAATCAACCAGCCGGCCTATGGAGCAGAAGCCAGATTGAATTTGTTTAACGGGGGCCGCGACTGGGCGCAGGCCGATGTCAGAGAAAAGCGGGCGGAGCAGCTGAAGTTTCATTCCATGAGGGTTCAGTCCGAAGAGCTGGAAAAGTCCAGAATCATTTACTGGGAAGTTTTGTATTTGAAAGAAAAAATCGCACTGCAAAAATCCGCCACTGAAATTAATGAAAGAAATTTCAAGGCCGCTGTGCGGCGCTTAAACAGCGGAGTCGGAACAGAGTCTGACAGGATTGAATTTGAAATGCACCGGATTGTTCTGAAGCAGGAACTTGAAGAAGCTAATTTGCAGCTCAATAACCGTCTTCGCGAACTGGCCGCCATTTTAAATCTGGATGATGCCAGCGAGATTAAAATCAGTGAGACCCTTGAGCATGAACACGACTACAAGGACTTACTTCAGCATAAAACTAAAGATCATGAATTTTTGTATAAAGAGAGTGAATTGTTATCAAATATCAGCGAACTGGAAGCCAGAAACAAAAAATACAGCTGGGCACCGTCGATTGATGCATTTGCCACGTACAATCAATACAATCAGCGTGAGATTGATTTGCCTGATGCCGGCGACCGCACAGAATCGGTAGTGGGTTTAAAAGCCGCGATTAAGTTTTCTTCTGTGTTTGAAAGTAACCGAGAATCAAAAGCACTTAAGCAGGAAGCACTTGGCCTGGCAAAAATCAGCGAGCAGCAAAAATATGAGATTCATGTTCATGTTGAAAATGAAATGTCGGAGCTGGATCTTCTTCACAGCCAGGTGCACTTGGCAGAAGAAAATATAAAACTTGCCGAGAAGTATTATAAGTTAACAGAGTCCGAATATTCGCGCGGTGTAAAAAACTCTCCCGATGTACTGGGTGCATCGAACCGCCTTTTAGAAATTAAAGACAAACAGCTGCAAATCGTCAGGGATTTTCAGATCTCAAAAGCCCACATTCTATCAAAAATCGGTAAGTAAAATTTGCAGCGGCGAGTCCCGATTGCCGCAAACAGAAATCTCTTAAGCAGAACAAGCGCACAGCTTTTGCAATTGTGGTCTGCATGCAACAAACAAAAGAGACACCAGTCAAAATCAGTCCAGTTAAATCCGCAGAAAAAAGCCATACGGAGCTATATCCACGGGAGCTGGAAGAAATATTAACTGATCTTCATCTTGCTTTTGAAAAAGAGCGGCAAACTCTATTATTGGCGCGCGCCGAAAAGCAAAATTGTTTCGATAATGGAGAATTGCCCCGTTTCTGCAAGGATCACTTTGCGCGCAAAACAGGTTGGCAAGTTGCACCAATTCCGGATGACATGCTGGACCGCCGTGTGGAAATCACCGGCCCTGTGAGCAACCGCAAAATGGTTATCAATATGTTAAGCCCGGGCGAAGACTATGAAGTGGCAAATACCGCCATGCTGGACTTCGAAGACTCAATGAAGCCCACATGGGAGAACGTTGTTGCCGGAATCGAAAATGTTATCGGTGTGGCGGAGGGGACGCTAACACACGAAGCACCGGGAGAGTTCGGCACGAAGATATATCAGTTAAATCCGAAACGCATGGCGCGCCCAATGGTTCGCGTGCGCGGTCTGCATTTACTTGAAAAAAATGTAGTGATTCACGGTTTACCGTTAGCGGCAGGGCTTCATGATTTGGCTGTTACAGCTTATCACACAGCGAAGAAATTCTTAAGAAAGGGCATCACTCCTAAATTCTACGTTCCTAAGTGTGAGCATCACCTGGAAGCGCGGTGGTGGAATCAGGCTTTTGAACGGATTGAAAAACATTTGGGGTTGCCGCACGCAAGTCTTAAAGTGACTTTTCTGATTGAAACGCTGCCGGCAGCATTTCAGATCGAAGAAATTCTCTATGAAATCAGAGAGCGCGCCTGCGCATTGAACGGCGGCCGCTGGGATAAAATTTTCTCTGATATTAAAACATTGAAAAAACACAGAGACCGGGTACTGGCAGACCGAAGCCACATTGATATGTCAAAACCGTGGATGGATGCTTATGCTAAGCATCTTATTAAAATCTGTCATAAACGCGGAGCCTTGGCGCTCGGGGGAATGGCAGCGCACACTCCGGGGCAGACAGATGAGTTAAGAAAACTTCAGACCGAAAAAGTCATAGCAGACAAACGGCGTGAATTTGAAATCGGTCATGACGGCTGCTGGGTTTCACATCCTTATTTTGTGGGGCCGGCGAAGCAGCAGTTTTCAAAACCGAATCAGCTTGACATCAAACATGCTGATTTGCCCGCAGAGCCTGAACTTCTTCCTGTTGAACACGGGCCGAAGACTATCGATGGCTTACGTCAAAACATTCGTGTCGGAATTGCTTACCAGCACGCATGGAATGAAGGTCACGGCTGTATTGCCTTTGAGAATTTAATGGAAGACTTGGCGACATTGGAAATCAGTCGTGCTCAAGTATGGCAATGGCTTCACCACCAGGTGCAGCTGGACTGCGGAACTCAGGTTTCAAAAGACTTGGTTTATAAATTGTTCGAAGAGGAATGTGAAAAGGTTATTCAGCACCACAACGCGAAGACTCTGGCTGCGATAACACCGATTCACAAAGCCAAAGAACAGATTCGCAATGTTTATCTGATGGACCAGCTAAACGATTTTTATTCAACACTACATTTTGTGTAACAAAATTTTTCTTCAGGGGGGAAAATGCATTCAGCTGCTGATATTTCAAAGCGATGGAAATCTGATGCCCGTTGGCAGGGAATTAAGAGAGATTACACGGCCGACGAAGTTTACCGTTTAGCGGGATCTCTAAAGGTTGAGCACACCATTGCTTCGGTGACATCTAAAAAATTATGGACTCTTTTGCACCAGCCGGAAGCGGTCAGAGCCTTAGGTGCCTTAACAGGTAATCAGGCGATGCAACAGGTAAAAGCAGGGTTGAAAGCGATTTATCTATCAGGGTGGCAAGTCGCCGCTGATGCGAATCTATCCGGCCACATGTATCCCGATCAAAGTCTTTACCCTGCGAACTCAGTACCTAACGTGGTGAAAAGAATTAATCAAACTTTGCAGCGTGCCGATCAGATTGCGCACTCTGAAAACGATAATTCCGTCGATTGGTTTGCTCCGATTATCGCTGACGCCGAAGCCGGTTTCGGCGGAGTGCTGAATGCATTCGAATTAATGAAGGCCATGATCGAAGCCGGCGCCGCTGGCGTGCATTTTGAAGATCAATTAGCATCAGAAAAAAAATGCGGCCACTTAGGCGGCAAAGTTCTGGTACCAACAAGTCAATTTATTAAGACATTAAACGCTGCCAGACTGGCGGCGGATGTATTAGATGTTCCGACTGTCATAGTGGCCCGCACGGATGCGGATGCAGCTCGACTGATTACAAGTGACGTAGACCCCTATGACAGGCCTTTTATTACCGGCAACGGCAGCCGCACTGAAGAAGGATTCCACACTATCACCGGCGGTATCGACATGGCGATTGCCAGAGGACAGGCGTATGCGCCTTACGCAGACTTAGTCTGGTGTGAAACGTCCACTCCTGATTTAGCTGAAGCAAAAAAATTCGCAGAGGGAATCCGTTCGATGTATCCGGGTAAATTGCTGGCTTACAACTGTTCGCCATCATTTAACTGGAGCAAAAAACTTGATGCGCACACGATCGCAAAATTCCAGAATGAATTAAATGCAATGGGCTACAAGTTTCAGTTCGTCACACTTGCAGGATTCCATGCATTAAATTACTCGATGTTCGATTTGGCTCACAGTTACCGCGATTACGGAATGTCGGCATACTCTCACATGCAGAATAAGGAATTCGAAGCCGAGTCATTGGGTTATTCAGCAACTAAACATCAGCGCGAAGTCGGAACAGGATATTTTGATTTAGTCAGCAGCACAGTCAGCCGCGGAAGATCGTCAACGCTGGCCATGAAGGGCTCGACTGAAGAGGCGCAATTTCACGGCGATGAGCAGCCGCAGCCTCCGCAGCACTCTGCTGCCAACATACCGGAATTTCCGTATGCTCCGATTTAGTGTGGTGCTCTTAGGAATTTTAATTTCACTACAGGCCCCGGCGCAAAAATTTGTGCCGGGGCTCTGGAAATCCAGAACAACACTTCGGCTCAACGGCATTCCCATGCCGGATTCACGCTCAGAAAACTGTATTTCAGATACCCAGGCTAAAGATGCACGCGCCACACTCGAAGAAGAGCTTAAAAAACAAGGCTGCTTCTTAACGAAGTGGCAAGTGAATAACAAAAATCTTGAAGCCGATGTCAAATGCGACAATCAAAATCTTTTAGCCAACGGCAAGCTTTCAGGCCCGTTCACTGAATCTAAATACGAACTGCGTGGCGAAGCCAAAGGAAAATACAAACGGGCGTTACCATCGATTGCCGCCATCACGATGACGGGCGAATGGGTCGCAGATAAAGAATGCGACGTTAAATAAATCTCTCTTTGCTACTCTAAAAAGGTCCCAGTTTTAAAATTAAATTGAACTCATTAACATGCGGCAAGAACGGATAACCGGTTTTGCAACCGGCTTCATTTCAGAACGCACGCGGCCTTCGGCCGGTGAAACACGGGACTGAGCGGCGCGTGCCGTATACACGGGGTCTTTGATCCACTCTTTTAAATCTTTGTTTTCTTCAAGGTTATAAGTCGCGCCCCAGTAATTATTAACTGTACCGTTAGCATTAGAAAGGGAAGCCGACGGGTTAGAAAGTTTCAAAGTGGTTTGAATGCGGTCGTTGACTGCATCTCTGTACGCATCGATCAAAAGCGCTTCGTTGTGTACCCATGAAGGCTTGTTGTAGGTTCCGTTATGGTAAGGGCCAAAGATCAAACGAAAGTTAGAAGACACAATCTCATTTGAACCGCTTGTAAACGTGCGGTAGTGCGCAAGTGCCGCGCGGCCTGCAGTTGAGCGTTTAAAGATGGGCTCATACAAATGTGAATCCGCATAGTCACGCGCAAACAATTTTCCTGTCGGGCGCTCGTTTTTATCGACTTCTACTAAGAAGTTCTGGCCGTGAGGAGAGTTGTAGATGATTCCGTAGTGCATGAACAGTTCAGCTGAAGCGATACCGCCCCATTTAGCCAAAGTTTTTTCAATAAATTCCTGAGTAGCACCCGGCTGAGTAACATCGTAGCCGGCTTTCGCGGCGTAAAATTCCGCTCGGTGAATGAATGCAAATACCGGAACCAACTTTTTATCTTGGTTGGGTCGCAAGAAGTGTTCGTACTGGCGAATGATAATCCCTTGATCGACTTCAGGCATGTAGTAAGCCAGTGGCTCATTAATTATACCAAGAGCCGAGTTGTGCCCTGATTTTCTGTCGCGCTCGATATGGTCGTTCATTAAACGGCCGGCACGGGCGGCACGAACAGTTTCTTTTTTGTCGTTCCAGTTACCTGCTGTTTGGTTAGTTGAAGATTTAATAGAGAATGTGGTGCCGGTTTTAGGGTCTTGTACGATACAGCTTCGTGAAGATGTCGAGTAGCCGATGAAGTAACGTTTCTTTTCTAAGTTAAGTCCTTTATCTTTCATCTTCTCGATGATCTCATTTGCGTATTTAGTGTCTTCAGGATTCAGAATCCAACGAACCATTTTTACGCCTTCTGCATTTTGAAAAATCATCGATTCGCGAATTTCAGGCGCCATTTTTGCGCCGATGTCTTCCTGTAAAGAAGCCAGTGGAATTTCCAGGTGCTCAATCCAGAACGGGCGGGGCGAACGTTTGCCGACTGGGTTTTCACTTGTTTCAAGGTAAACCATGTAACGTGCCGAATTCGGAAGTTGAATCGGCGGAGCTTCTTTTAAATATAGATGCTCAGGAACTTCAGCCCATGCCAGAACAGAAAATAATAATGACAGAATAAGAGTTTTCATTAGTTAAGCCCCGTTGGTTCAATGCTCACCAGGTTTTCAGGAAGCAAATATTTAAATTCATTCCAAGGAAGGTCCAGCTCTTTGATCAGCTTGTAATAACCATCAACGATTTCCTGGCCGGTGTGTTCATATTTATCAGCCATGTTGTACTCTACCGGTGTTTCACGCATACGAAGATGTTCAATCCATCGAGAAATTAAACGGGTTTGCAGTTCAAATTCGCGTGTATTTCTTTGCGGACGAAAGCTTCTGATTTCAATAGTCGCTGACGATTCTGATTTTAAAAGTCTTGTCATGTTGAAAGCCTGATAATAATCGAAACTTCCCCAGTCACCCGCGTGAGAAGACGTATAAACGTTGCGATGAACCGCATTCACAAAGTCTTCAATAGAATAGCGTCGTTTTGAATCCAGCTGCTGAAGAACATTTTTTAAAGCTTCTCTTTGATGTGGTTTTTCAGCTGCCAGAGGCGGACTGTTCAACAAATGATTTCCTAGGGCGCCGTAAGCGATCTCCGGCCGGTTTTGAAAATCCACAAAGAAGTTACGTAAAAGTCTGGCATCACCGTTAAGGGCCGCTCTTGAAACGTGAATGTGGCCTTGGCCCGCGCGCTGGTGCGGTTTTAAATCAATTTGTTTTGCGATATCAAAAACAAAATCTTCTAAGTAGTGTTTTACTTTTCTGAAGCCTTCAATCGTTTGCGGTTTCGCATTAATTTCGATAACTGCGGAATCATTACCGACAGTAAAATAGAAACCGTCTTCAAAGTCCAATCGAAGAGCCTGGTCATGTTTATCGCGCGACATTGTCGAACGGCAGCCCGGATGCGCCTGGCATTTTTCTGCCAGCATTTCCCAGAACTTATGTAAGGCTTCAGCTTTAATCGGATTATTAGCTAAGCTGTAGTCTTTTGGGTTCCGGTTGCCCTCATTTACGATTGTTTGATTGGTGACCGTGAACTCCAAACCGAACATGTAAGCTTTTTCTGGCGCAAGTTTTAGCGGACGCGGGCCTTGTGGCTTAGGAGCCAGCAGGGCTTTGACTGTTTCAGTCTGCGCTGCGATTTCACGTAAGTATTTTGATAGAAGAATCGAACAGCGGTTTTGCGCCTGTGCTTCGAAAGACGAAAACAATACTGTTGATGCAATTAAAAAAGCCGAAAATAAGCTTGAAAATCCCGCCCGTGTTCCCATCGTATATCCCTAATCCCCTGAGTAATGAGCAATGGCTTTGCAACCCCAGTACCAGAATTAAGGCCGTCAGAATTTAGTAGTTTTGCTCTAGTGAAAGGGGGCCTGTAAAAAGTACAGCGGTGACTTTAAGTTAGTCTGGCTTTGTGGTTCAGGCGTGAATGATTATAGAGAGGGTCGTAATACCAGAGAAGAAGCTTTTCAATCCAAATTTTATTTGATTCAAGAGTGCCGTTTTTCAGAAACTCACTCTTAGAAAAGTGCAGATCCTCGGTGATTTCTTTGTGTCTTAGGCCGCCCAGCTTTCGTGAGATACTGTCTAAAGACTTTTGCAAGTGCGCAAAATGGGCGGCATCGTTTTGTGTGCCCAGTGGCGATTCCAGAATATACTCAGCGTAAATATTCTGAACCCGTTCCTCTACGGGGCGAGAGATTTCTTCTCTCGGGCTATTCAGCATTTTTTCATGAAAAGAAACCGGTAAAGCGCAGCGGCCGATCATGCGGCTTTCGCTTTCCAAGAAAATCGGTTCATTGACGTTTTTTAATCTGAGCATTTCAAGAATCAAAAGATTTTCAAAGTTGATTTGCGTCGGCTGCGGTTTATCGGTGTAACTGCCGAAAGCTGACCCTCTGTGATGGGCAATGGATTCCAGATCAATGAAGTATTTCTTGGTTCTGATATACTGGGTTTTGCCTGAGCCGGTCGGGCCACCGATGATTCTGAAATTCAGTTTAAGTAAAAGCTCAGCCATAGAGTCCAGCAGGAATCTTCTGACTGCCTTGTATCCGCCTTCAATAACCGGAACATCATAGCCGGCATCATGAAGCCATTGCTGGGTAATTCGGGAGCGCAAACCGCCGCGAAAACAGTAGATGGCACAGCCTGGATTTTCTTTGATAAAATTGATCCACTGTTGAACCCGTGCCTCTTTAACCGGGCCGCTGACAAAGCGGTGCCCCAGCTCAATTGCGGCTTGCTGGCCTTTTTCTTTATACATGATACCGACTTCGTGGCGTTCATCGTCGGTCATCAACGGAAAGTTTTCTGCTAAAGGCAGCGACCCTTCGGCAAATTCAACAGGTGCCCTCACATCAATCAAGGGAGTCCGTTCTAAAAGAATCTGCGAGAAGTCTGAAAGTCTTTTCATTTCCTGAATTGCAGTGCCTTTGCTTTTCTTTCTGAAACAGAACCGATCTTAACAGCAAAAGGAAATCGCTTTTTTATTTTCGCCAGAATTTTTTCGCTCGACTGCGGGCTGACCGCTAATAAAAGGCCACCACTTGTTTGCGGGTCATAAATTAATTTTTCAAGAACAGGAAAGCCCTCTGAAATTTCAATCTGTTCTTTAACATATTCGGCGTTCGTGCGGTGAGCTTTTGTTAAAAAGCCTTTTTCGATAAACTCAGCGGCCCGTGAAAATAACGGCAGTTGTTCTAAGCGAAATACACACGTTACACCGCTGGCGTTAGCCAAATTCAGCGAATGGCCCGCAAGTCCGAAGCCTGTGATATCGGTTGCGGCATGAATAGAAGAAATGTCAGTGTCATCTAAATCTTCAATGACATTATTGATGGTGCACATACTGTCCAGCACATCTTGAATTTGCTCTTCCGAAACTTCACCGCGCTTCAGGGCTGCGGTCACTGTGCCGGTGCCCAATGGCTTGGTTAAAAGTAAATCATCACCTGGCTTTGCGCCGGCATTAGACCAGACTTTTTGCGGATGAACATAGCCTGTAACTGAAAGCCCGAATTTCATCGTGTCGTCATCAATCGTATGACCGCCGACCAGAGCCGCCTTGGCTTCACGTAAAACATCAGAGGCCCCTTGAAGCACTTCAACCGCAACTGCGTTATCCATTTGGGCTAAAGGAAAAGCAAAAATGGCCATCGCTGTTTTTGGTTTACCGCCCATGGCATACACATCACTTAAAGCATTAACGGAAGCAATCTTTCCGAACAGGTAAGGTGAGTCCACAATGGGAGTAAAAAAATCCAGCGTCTGAACCAAGGAAAGATCAGGAGTAACCTGAAAGATCGCCGCATCGTCAAAACTTCCCGAATCGATTTTCAGTTCAGCCGGAGTAGGTGGAAACTCTACATTTTTTAAAATTTTTCGAAGCTCTGTTGCCGCGACTTTTGCGGCACATCCGCCTTTTTGCACACTCTGTGTAAGCCTGATTTTTTGATTCATGGACTGATACTCCTTCATTTTTTGTTTTTTGTCGATGTTTCATATTGAGAAAGCACAGGCCTTTTGACCGTCACAGAAGTTCGCACCTGAAACCAGTGTTTACAAATCCGGCCATGCATCCCTTAGTTGGCCAAAAACGCGTGTCTCATAGCGGGATTTTGCTTTAGCTAACCCCTTAAAAATCCGAACAGTTTTATGGGGAAAGCAGGGGAATAATGCGCATTCGCTCTCCAAAATTGGCCAAGCTTATTTTAGCGTTATACGCAGCATTTATGCTTCTCGCATTTTTTCAGAACTGCGGGCAGGTGAATGTTGAAGCGATGCCTTCTGTGGCACCGCCTGAAGTTCCGGTTGTTCCTACCGAAGTTGATAATATTACATTCTTGAAAATTGATAATTCGGCAACGGATATTTTCCGCGCTGTTTTTGTTGTCGACATGAGTAACTCGATGTTCGCGGGTGCATGTCCTGATTCTATCGACACTTGGATCCCCGACGTTCAGCCCTCCATCAACTGCTTAGGCCCTACCGGCGTCGATCCGGCAGGAAACCGCTTTGAAGTGATGCTGACATGGCTTGATGAGCTGCAGGCCAAGATCGATCAAGGCAAACTGACAAACGATCAGGTTAAAATTCTGGTGCTTCCGTTTTCAGGCGGTAAAACAGAATCCATCTCATTCCCGTGGGAGCTGAACTATCCGGTTAACCCGGTTTATGCAAGCCCACTTTCCAGAACCATTCCGGTAGGATTCACAACGGTGACTCATGCAAAAAATTATCTCTATTTCCTGTGGGCGATCGAATCGAAAATTCACAACACGAGTATCAATTCACGGATTCCGTTAGACATCCGGAATCATGTCACCTCATCAACTTATCTTTCCGGTAACGTGAAGGGTTCAACAGGAACAACTCAAATTTCAGAACAGCTGGAGAAAATGAATATTTCTCTTAATCAGGAACTCGCGACTTTGAAGTCCGCAGGCCTGCTTGGTAAATCGCATTTTGAACTCGTGTTCTTTTCTGATGGGGTTCCGAAACCGCATCCTCTTCATATTGAAGCGGCCGCGCGGTACGTATGGGCCCGAAAGAAGAGTGTTTGTGATGTAGCCCCAAGAACTATGGTTCAGAGTTGCCGCAGCGGCTATGGGGCTGCAGGCCTTGATGCGTTCGGAATGGTGAATAACATAAATGCTCTAGGCTGTGTGCAGCGATGTGCTGAGTATTTAAAATCCTATTCAGAAACAGGTACACTCAGTTTGCCAGGGTCTGAAACCCCTACGTGTACCAGCTACCGGGTTGGTTGCTACAGCAATGGTACGTGCTTAAATCAGGAGTGTACGGGCTATTCCGATGGTTCAGTGCCGGGTAACCGGTGGGGAAGTATGTTGAAGTGCGGGCAGTGCTTTCTTCTTCTTAGACAGTTCGACCGCGATTACAATCAAACGAGTTACATAAGTGAAAACGAAGATAACTTCAAAAACAAAATCACAAGCGTGTGGGGTGACTGGACTCAGAACCGTCACGCCGTCGTCATCGGGAAACTTAAAAGTACAATTAATGTTTTTAAAATCCAGCATCCGGGTGCCGCTGCATGGAAGATGAGTTTTGTTCGAATGGACTCTGCAAATCCTGTTTATGCGACACAATCCGGTGAAATGAAGAAAGAAGTGAACTGGATTGTCAGGGCACAGGAAATTTTCGCAAAGAAGCACCGGTTTTTTGTTTTGAAGACGCCGGCGAAACCATTTGAACTCTTCCAGGAGCTACATAACGGTCAAAACTACAAGCTGGGAATGCTGTACGTTTATAATAGAAACCTTCGTGTGAACAGTGCCGGAACATTTTTACCCGACACCGACGGCGATGGCGTAATGGATTCGGCGGAAACCACAGCTGGGCTCAATGCCACGCGCTCGAACGGCTATTGCCTGGACAGTATTACTAAAGTGTATTCTCAGTGCGTGAATGCAGGTTGCAATCCATCAGTTGACCGCGACGGAGACGGCTTAAATCAATGTGAAGAAATTACGGTAGGTACAGACGACTTTGAAGCAGACACCGATGATGACGACATTCTCGATGGCAGCGAACTTTTATATTCGTTAAATCCGGTAGCGGATGATCAAACCATTTTCACAAACTCAGACGGGTATTCCAACTTTGAACATTTTGTTAAGTGTTTCCCGCCGACAGTAAACCTGGACACTCTGCCGCCAGAAAAGATTATTGAAATCAAAACCGATCTGGTCGAATACAAAAACGCAGTCGATAACCGTGGCCTTAATGTGACATTGCCAGGTTACCGGATTAAGGTAAAAAATCTTCCGCTTGTTACCGGCATCACAAATGAAGTGGTCGTGGTGGCAAGGGTAGATAATCATACTAATCCAATGGATAAGCGCTGGTTGTATAAAAAATACGTTGTAACTCCGGGTATGAAGTTTGAGATTTTACTTGAGCAACTCGAACCTCTACGATTGGGGGCGCCGTGAAGCTAGAAAGAATATGGGCGCTTGCTGTCAGTTTTTCTGCAGTCATTGTTTTAATCGCGTTTCAAAACTGTTCTGATGTAAAAGTTTCTGAGCGAGCTTCTATTCCGCCTCCACCTCCGCCGGTACGTCCGCTTGCAAAACCGGAAGGAAGTCTTTGTGCGCCTCAAGGTGTCGTGTTCGGTGCACCTGTACGCATCGTTATCATTCTGGATATGTCAGCTTCAAACGTTGGAACTGTTATAGAAGAAGTTGATGAAGCGAATTTCACGACCTGGACTATTGATACTTCAGACGGGCCGACCGATCTGGCGGGTGCGCGATTTGAGCAAATAAAAAATTTCATCCTTAATTGCGGCTCGAGTACAAATGTTAAATATTCCATCATCGGTTTTTCTAATTCCCATCAATTTGTAAGAGGCCAGTCTTGTGTATCACCATTTGAATCGCAGGAAGATGCTGTGCGGACTGTCGAGGCATTTAAAGCTCAGCAGGATGCAGATGTGCGCCGGGGCCGGGTTAGGGGTGACCATGGATATCCTTTCAGCGTGGGAACCGAAACAAACTACATTCCGGCCCTAAGCTGTCTGGATCAAAAAATTTCAGAAGATCTCATGCTTCTTGAGGGCGAACGTCCGGCATATCAAACTTTCTTTATGACAGACGGGCAGTCGACGGACTCAGACGCTAACCTCATTGCAAATTTAACAGCTAAGATTAATTTAATAAACATGAAAGCTATGTCAGATGCATCGGGCTTTCGTTTTCAGGGGATCTACTACACGAGTCCCGGAGCAAAAAACGGCGGGGCACAGCAGGCCCAGGCCTTAGCCAATTTAACTGCGATCACCCAGGTTACCGAAGGGCCAAGCGGCGCGGCCATTAACATTACCGATTTGAGCGCGACCCAGGCGCAGTTGTGCTCTCGGCTGCAACCGAGCTCTCGCGTGGACTACAATTTAAAATCAATTTTTGCCGTTAATCTTTCTTCTCTGATGAGAAAAAATGTAATTGAAGCGGATTCAGATATGGACGGAGTTTCTGACAAAGAAGAGGCCGCTTTGGGCTGGGCTCCGGATAATTACCGATCAACCGGCGCAATTGATGGACTCTGTTACTGGTCATCAAGAAATAAAACCCAATGTAGTTCAGTTGCAGCAGGGTTAACCTGCAGCCGAAGCAGTTTTAACTTCGGGTTAAGCGAGTGCGATAAAGCATTTGCGAATAAACTTTATGGCCGGCCGCTGGTGAATGCGGATATTGACAAGGACGCGGTACCGAATTTTATTGAAATTATACGTGGAACTTCTTTGGCGCGGTCAGATATGTTGGATAACCCAACGGCTGATGGCTTTAATAATTATTTAAAAATTACCAAGGGCATGGATGTGGCAGCCAGTATATCAACCTGGCCCATTGATGATGATTATCTAATGGACTTTAAATTTACGGTGGAAGCTGATGCCTGCGCAAACGGTTTAGATCAGGTCAATTATCAACTGGATCACATCCCGTTTGCGGAAAACACTTTAAAGTACACTGATCCATCTAATGACCTTGCAGTGAACTTCAGTCACGAAGCAAATGAAAATATAGTTCTTGTTTTCTCAGTCTGGCAGTCCAGCGGGGGAATTACATTGCCAAACAGATTGTATGTGCAAAAATGGATTGTGCCTAAGGCAGCAGATGCCAAAAAGGACGAGGTTAAATTTTTAGGGGAGTTCTAGTTTGAAACCGGTGTTGGGGATATTACTTTTATTTTTTGCTGAATTTACTTTCGCGCAAAGCAGCTGCATTAAGCTGGAAAATCTTTCGCTGGGATGTGTTTCCAGTATTGACCACTCTTGCTTCAGAAACAAAAAACTTGATGAATCCATGCAGCCGTGCCGTTACGTGGCCGAGCCGAACACCATGTGGAGAGTCGAGGCACCGATTTCATTTCATTGTAAATCATCCGAATCAACAACAAGCTGTACTCCTGAAGTTTGCAATGGTGATAAATGTACACCGCCGATTTGTGTTACAAAAAGTGAGTGCGTGGAATACTTCCCGCCGACTTGTGATGAGCAATGTGTTACATGTTTTGACCAGGTCGTTCTTGTGAATGTGGGAGTGACGAAGGGCTGTATCATCTGTACCCGAAATGAGTGCCCTGATGAGGTTCCTGCGAGAGCAAAAACTTTCTGTCCTTCAAAGTATAACAATATGATCAATTCGCCGGCGCAGAAGTGCTCAACAGAATCAAGATGTCCTACCACGGCGGTTGATAATCTTGGGCGTAATCATGAAGTGATTATCCGCCGGGGGACTTGTCCTCCGCCGCAGATGCCGCCTGAGCCTACGCCCGAGCAGCCCATTGACTGTCCTTGGAAGGTCGATGAAAGAACAGAAAACGGTTGTGAAAGAATTCGTTGCGATAATCAGAACCCGTCAGCAGCGCCAGGTTGCGTAGACCCGTAGAAGGAAATGATGAAGAATTTGGTTTTGGAAGTAAAAAAGCGAATGAAACTGACAGCGGCTATAGTTGCCGCGATCAGCTTGCTTTTGTTCTTTCAGAACTGTGGCGATGTGCGTGTTGAATCAATGCCGAGCGCGCCGCCGCCTCCGCAGGAGCCGCAAGCTGTAAAAAATATTAATGGCACTGTCTGCCATTCGGTAGCCGCCGCTTCAGATACTACATACCGTTTATCAAATTTTTATATCTTAAACCTTACCGCACATAAATTTAACGGTCAGCTGAAAGCCGATAACAATCTGGACGGCATGATCGACCTCGATGCGGTTGATTCAGGCGGCCAGACCGTTACAGTCAGTGATACAGACGATGATGAAGACAGTATCCCGGATTTTATTGAAAAACTAAAAGGTTTAAATCCGACTGCGCCTGACGCAGAAAAAGATGGCGTAGATCTTGACGGCGTTATTAATCGCAGAGAACTGCAGTTGGGAACAGATCCTGCGTTCAACGGTGATGAACCCTCAATTGATTACACGATTGAACCTGCAGCTGCTGTATCTTCTTGCGGAGACGGGCAGCCGGCCTATAAATTTGTGATCAACAGCATGCTGCTTACTCCGAACAGAGCTTTCAGCGATGCAGTTAATCCTGAAATGTATTCGCTAAGTCACAAATCGGGTGAAAATGTTTTGATGGTACTTGTAAAGCTGAGCCCCGATGATATCAGAAAGCCTTCACGATACATTACAAAAATTTTTAAAATCGACATCGGCAATCCGACAACGCCGGAATTTAAACCGGAAGACTTTTTGATCTTAGGTGAGGTGGTTGACGAGTGCCCGACCTGTTTAACGGGAGTAACAGGAAATATCTATAAAAAAGTTTATGCCGGTAAGAAGCACACTTGTGCGCTATCGACACAGAATTCGCCTGTCTGCTGGGGTGAGAACGGTTACGGTCAATTAGGTGACGCAACTAATGCGGCCCGCGTGGCCCCGGTTAAACCGAAATTAACGAGTACAGTTACATCAATGGCGCTGGGCGAGGATTTCAGCTGTGCGATTACAATTAATAGTGAAGTTTATTGCTGGGGTGCTAACAACTTCGGTCAATTAGGCGTTAACTCGCAGGTGGATTCGAACGTTCCTGTAAAAGTAAATTTGGGTACAACACTGGCGCCGGTTCACATTATGGCCGGTGCAGCCCATGCCTGCGTTGTTCTGGAAAATAACACGATCAAATGCTGGGGTAAGAATACAGAAAATCAACTTGGAAGCGGGTCTACAGCAGCCACAAGCCTGATTCCGGTTAATGCCACCATGCCGGCTTACGGCCTGAGTTTTCCTATTGTTCATGTCTCTGCAGCCGGAAGCACAACATGTATTACAGGGACCGGTGGTACAAGCTTTTGCTGGGGTAAGACTTCCAGTTGTTCTGTTCCGCTAATGAGCCGTGTTCCTGTTACTTGTTCCGGTACAACTCAGACATTTCCTTCGCAAGGTATCAACTTAACGTATGCATGGTCCGCGATGGAAACTAACGGAGTAGCCCAGTCAGGAATCGAAAAGGGCGACGTTGCACGCCTGACGTGTTGGTCCACTACAATTTTTAGCGCCGGCATATGGGGCCTTGGCTGCGGAAACCAGGCCGACGGCGGTGTACAGGAACGCGATGATCAAGGGCGTTTAGTCGGCTACTCGACGGAATTTACAAATGTCGTCTCTCGTGTTCTGAAAGTAAAGATGGGGCCTAATCACAGCTGTGCTATATGGAACAAGGTGAGCGGATCTACAGTTAAACGCCAGTTAGATTGTTGGGGCGATAACACATTCGGCGCTCTTGCGCAGCCTGTGACTAGCTCAAACATTAAAGAAAATCCTACGACGGTGTCTGAGGTTGTTGAACCGGTGGATGTCGCCTCAGGTGACGGCTACAGCTGCGCGATCGATAAAGACGGGGTTGTATGGTGCTGGGGATTGAATTCACAAGGTCAGCTGGGCACAGGCGATATCGCCAATACTTCAGTTCCAACTAAAGTTAAGAACCAGTAATTTTTCTTTTAATGGCGCGGTCCTGAAGCCGAAGTAAAATCCTTTTATTCAGACCTTTTTTTCTTTTTAATGTTTCGCGCGGATCTATTTCCGGCAGTACAAGAGAGTTTTCGTTCTCAAGAAGTGAAGCAAGCGCCGCCGCATCAAATGGCGCGTTTACTTTCGCATCGTTATCAAAATAGATGAACATGTCTTTCTTCTTACTGCGGCCTTTTATATGATCTGCAATCAGAACAGGGCGATCCGCGGTATTGCCAGCCTGCCAGCATAAAAATTTTTCTTTCCATTTTTTAAGTGCTGGCAAAGTGTATCCGCCGGTGTAGAGCTCTTTAAATCCATGAAGGCGAACGTAAACGAAGTCGGCTGTTAAGTCTTCGGCATAAACCCAGCGGTTCGCTGTATCCGCGATAACGTAAGCCACATTATACTTTCGCAGAAGCTCAATATATCTTTCGTCCTTAAAGCTGTCGTTACGGATTTCAACGGCATGCCGTAAATCCTTCGGAAGTATTTTAAAGAATTTTTTAAAGCGGTCTTCATCAAACTTCATATTGGGCGGAAACTGCCAGAGTATTGGCCCCAGCTTTTCTTTCAGCTCCCGTAAGCCGCCCTCGGTGAAGCGTTTGATTTCTTTATCGGCCTCTTTAATGCGTTTGATATGGGTGATATAACGGCTGGCCTTAACTGAAAATTTGAAATCTGCAGGTGTGCGTTCATACCAGTGAACAAACGTCTGCGGCAGCTGCGTGCTGTAAAAGGTGCCGTTGATCTCAATTGTGGACACAGCCCTGCTGGCAAATTCGAGTTCGTTTTTTTGCGCCAGCTTTTCAGGATAAAACGTCTTGCGCCACGGAGGGTAAGTCCAGCCAGATATTCCAATGCGTATTTCACTCATTGATTCATCCTCAACATAATCAGGTCAGTAAAATTCAATCGGTGCCTTCGGCCCGAAGAAACTGTCTCATTCGGTAAAATCATTTACAATGTCTAATTATTCTGCGGGCGGCTGTGTTTTAGACGATATGAAGCGGGCCATTAAATTGCATTTTCTTAATCCGGGGATTGTACTCGAAAATAAAGCGGGGAGATTGTTGATGGCACGTAAAGAAACTAATCAGATTTTTTTGTGGATCACCACACTAGTGTTTCAAATGATACTTTTTGGGACAACAATCGCAAAAGGTCACGAAGGCCACAGCACATCTGCATTAACGGCAACATATTCAGAAATAAAAGCTAAAATTGAAGAGTATCAGTCAGATGATTTTACAAGAAAGAAAAGTCAGCGCCATTATTTCGCAACAGACGTTGCAACAAACACACGCTATGAAATCCATTTTGACAAAAAGGCCCCGAAGCATTTTAAAACCGGCAATGTGATTGAATTAAAAGGTATCGTAAAAGGCAGTGATTTTTATCTTAACTCTGCAGAGGCAGAAAATTTTGCTTATGCGAACGGGCCGTCATCAAATGATGCAGCGGTAGCAGCAGCTGCTTCGGGGAATCAGAATACTCTTGTTATTATAATTAATTCAACCACAGCGACAGTTTCATGTTCGGCCGCTCAAATAACGGATTTTATGTTCAATAGCCCTACACGCTCTGTGAATTATATGTACCAGGAGGCATCAAACGGTTCACTCTCCTTCAGTGGACAGGTTTATACCGCACAAATCAGTGTTAACTCAGCCGGAGCCTGTGATTACGGAACATGGGCCAGTAAAGCGCAGCAGGCAGCCGGAGTCAGCTCTGGATCTTACAATAAGGTCGTCTATGTTTTGCCACCGGATAATAGCTGTGGATGGGCTGGCCTTGGAATGATCGGGTCATCCGGAGCTTATGTTAACGGTAGAAGTTGCGGTGCACCTGATATCTATGCGCATGAACTGGGTCACAATTTAGGAATGGGACATGCGAACTCTGCTTCGGGTGAGTACATGGATTATTCGGATGTTATGGGTATCAGCGGTGTCGGGCTTCGAACTGTGAATGCGCCTCACAAGATTCAAATGGGATGGCTGCCTTCATCAAAAGTTATTCAGGGTTCAAAGGGAGTGTTCGAAATTGCGCCGCTTGAAGTAAACCCTGCTTTAACGTCGTTGCCGCAAGTGATCACATTAAAAAAATCCAACGGCGAAATTTTACATTTGTCTTACAGAAGAAAAATCGGCTACGACAGCATTATCAGTTCAACATATGCTGACCGTCTGAATATTCATACAGGCAGTTACGCAACCATGTTCAAAGGAGCATTGGCTGACGGTGAATCTTATGCCGACACTGCTGACGGAATTACAGTGAGTGTTCTCAGTCACACAGCTGATTCCATTCAAGTGCAGATCGATGCTGAGTGCCGGCCAAATACTCCGGCTCTTTCGTTAAGTCCGGCCGTTCAAGGTGGGGCTGCAGGACAGTCAGTCAGTTATAACGTGACATTGAAAAACAATGACAGTTATTTATGTCCGAGTTCAACTTTCAATTTAGCAGCTGTATTGCCGGCGGGATTTTCCGGTTCACTTTCATCTTCGAGTCTGACTGTTGCGCCGGGCTTGAGTGCATCGGCAAGTTTAAGTCTTGCTTCGCCCGCAACCTCAACAGGAGAGTTTTTATTTCAGATCAGTTCAAGTGGAAGCGAAGTGATTCATTCGGCATCCGTTTCAGGTAAAGTAATCATTGACTCCCAGGCGCCGACGGCACCTGGTAATCTGACGTACAGTTCTTCAAAAGGTAAGATAAATCTTTTATGGTCAGCTTCGAGTGATAACGTGGCGGTGGCCCGTTACGAAATTTACAGAAACGGCTCGCTGTTGTCTACGGTGCAGGGATATTCAACAGGTTCATCCGTACCTAAATCAAGAACAACTGCCACATATCAAGTGCGCGCCGTCGATGCCGCAGGTAACAAATCCGCATTCAGCAATGCGGTAACAATCGGTGGACGCTAATTTTTAATGACGCTTGGGAATCTTCGGGATAATTTATTATTCCGAGGATTTCTGAATGACAACAATACCTGTTAAAAGTTCGATCACCACTGAAAAAGTGGCCCGTTATGTAATTGAAAAAATTCATCCTGATACTGAAATTGAGTTAGGGCTAAGATTGCAAACCTTAAAGCTTCCTCAGTACGGAATGATCAGCAGCAGTGATGTCGGAAATTTTCTTTCGACACTGGTCCTGACTGCTAACACCAAAAAAGCAATCGAAGTGGGAACTTTCACAGGGTATACAGCCTTAAAAATCGCATCCGCATTGCCATCCGGCGGAAAGCTTATCTGCTGTGACATCAGTCAGGAATGGGCCGCAATCGGAAGGCCCTACTGGGAAAAAGCCGGTGTAGCATCAAAAATCGATCTTAGAATTGCTCCGGCAATGGATACAATGATGACATTAACAAGCGAGGCGGGAAGTTTTGATTTTGCCTTCATTGATGCCGATAAATCGAATTATCCGAATTACTATGAAGCTTGTCTTCAGCTTTTGCGCCCTGGTGGCTTAATGGTTTTAGACAACATGTTGTGGGACGGGGCAGTGGCTGATGAGTCCGTAACGGACGAAACAACTGTTACGCTTAGAAATTTGAACAGTAAAATTAAGAATGACACAAGAGTAAACTGCAGCTTGCTCACAGTGGGCGATGGGCTCATGCTCGTAAGAAAGAAGTAATTTTATAAGTCTCGCCATTCAATGTAAAGTGGACCGTCTTAAATTAAGAAAATTGAACCATAATGCATACTGAAGAAAACGTTTTTCATTGTTTCAGCAGCTGCACAAGCTTATCCTATAAAGGATGAAATTGCGTGTGTTGTCTTACAACATTCATAAAGGGTTCGACTGGAATAACCGCAATTATTTCTTACGTGAAATTAAAGAACTGATTGCAGCCAGTGAAGCAGATCTTGTTTTTTTGCAGGAAGTTATAGGCGAAAACAAAGAGTACCGCGAAAGCGGTCTGATCGATTCACAGTTTGAATTTCTTGCCGATTCCATGTGGCAGCACTTTGCTTACGCTAAAAATGCCGTTTACGATCACGGCCACCACGGAAATCTTATTTTAAGTAAGTATCCTATTACCGGCTGGGAGAACATGAATGTCAGCACGAACCGTTTTGAAAACCGCGGTCTGCTGATCAGTCAAATTGAAATCCCCGGCTTTAAGTCTGAAAAATTTTATGCGGTCTGCGCTCACTTGGACTTGCTTCAAAGAGGCCGCAGTCTGCAGTACCAAATGATTAAAGGTAAGCTTGAGTCATTGAATCTTGCAGAAGACACACCATTGATTGTTGCCGGTGACTTTAATGACTGGAACAAGCAAGCCACCCGTACATTCGAAGAACAACTGGGCATGACAGAAGCCTACCGTAATTTGAATAACCGCTTTGCCAGAACTTTTCCTGCCGGCATGCCGGTTTTAACCCTCGATAGAATTTATGTGAAAAATTTAAATGTTGTAGAGTCCCGCATATGGCGATCGCCGACCGGCCAGCATTTTTCTGATCATCTGCCGTTATTCTGCGAGGTTGAATCTGCGAACTGAGCTTTTTCAGCTTTGCGCTGAAAACCACGCCCAATTTTTTGACGAAGGTCCGCAGTATTATCAGCGCTACCTTGAAATGATTCGCTCAGCGAAAACCACCGTATACCTTCAGACCTACATTTTTGAAATGGATGCTTTCGGCTCCGAAGTTCATGCCGAATTGATTGCCGCCGCCGTAAGAGGAGTCAAAGTTTATTTACTGGTCGACAGCGTTGGTTCACTGAATCTAACCGAAAACGCAGAAAAAGAACTTCGTATTGCAGGCGTTCACTTCTGCAGATTCAACCGCATACGCTTCAAATGGCTGGGAATGTGGGGTAGAAGACTTCATCACAAAATACTTATTCGTGACGATCACGATGCCATGATCGGCGGAATCAACGTCGTATCTGACTCATATGGGATGGCGAACATCAGGCCGCAGCTGGACTTCGCAGTTTTTTTACAGGGCCCTACCGTGCAACGGCTTTCCCGTTATTGCGAAGAAATTTTCAGAAGGGCTTACAGTAAAAAAGTTATCTTTTCGGGCCGGCCGGTGACAGTGCAATTGAATGAAAGCTGTAAGCCCGTTCAATTAAGAGTTTCAGTAAACGACTGGATGCAGGGGCGCTGGCAAATCACTTCGCATTACTCAAAGATGGTTCATGAAGCGCGTGAAAGTATTACGATTGTGAATTCTTACTTCTTTCCGCGCATTAAGTTTATGCGGCAGCTGGTGCTGGCTGCCAAAAGGGGAGTAAAGGTTAAACTGCTTTTACCGAAGTATTCTGACTGGCCACAATGGGTTCTGGCCAGCCAGTATCTGTATTATTATTTTTTAAAAAACGGAGTTGAGGTTTACCAATGGAAGGGTTCAATTCTTCACGGAAAGCTCGCAACCGTAGACGGAAAGTCCACGACCATCGGCTCTTTTAATCTGAACTACACCAGCTATCAGCAGAATCTTGAAATGAATGTAGACATTTTTTCTGATGAGTTCACGAAAGAGATCGACACAAAGTTGGATGAGTACATAAAGACATCAAGCGAGCAGATCCGTTTTGAGGAGTTCGCAGCTTCAGGGTCAGTTAAAGAACGGTTTTTACGTTACTTTTACTATTTAATGCTTTCACTTGTTGCCAGTTTCTCAGTGGCTCTAAGTTATGGGCCCAAGCCCAAGTAATAGGCTTAGCCTGCCAGATCCTCTGTGGTTATTAAGACTTATCTTTCCGGGGTCATACCGGCCATGCGGTTCCAAAGTGGCCTGAATTATTTTCCAAAATACATTAATAAAAATAATGCTAAACAATAATTTTAAATAATTTTTTATAATACATATTCTCGGCTATAAACATCCCATACAAAAAACACTTTATAAAAAGGAATGTAAAATGAAATCACTATTAGTATTAGCAAGTTTAGTTTTAGGAACGGTAGCACAAGCCAATGTTCAGCGCGAAGGTGTTATTAACTTCAACGTTATCAAAGCCGACTACGCCAAATCACATGTTCGCAATCCCGGAGCAGCGCAAGTATCTGTGGATTACAAAAACTCTACAGTGACCCTGACAATTGAAGAAAAGCACAAGCCGTGCCCTGCAGGTATGATGTGCGCAGCTGTTATGCCGGCTCCTGTTCAAATCGAATTGCCGATCGTAAAGGTTGAAACAGACTCTTGCGGCGTTAAGCATGTAGTGGCAAAACGCGATTTGCGCCCGGTAGACGGCGCTTTACAGGTTCTTAAAGTTGTAGACCCGACTTTAAATATCACGTGCCTGATTTCTGAAGAAGCAAGCGCTACTTATGAATCTCGTTTTTACAGCCGCATGACCAGCCAGGAAATCGTAGCATTGTCAAAATTGACTTTAGCTTTAGATACTCTTGAATCAGTTCAGCCTTTAGAAACATCACTAGCCCCGGCAATTTTAGTTAAAATGGTTATTCACCCGGGTTTTGTTCCTGTACCGGCTTTGAAAACCATCTACGTAGATGTAACGGGCCGTGTGATTTCAGCTGTGCAGGTTTACAGAAACGGATTGAGCACTCCGAAAGTTACAGTGCTGGCGCAGTTAACTGAGCAGGCGTTGAAAAACTTAAATGAAGTTGTTGCAGCAATTCCGGCTGACGCTAAATTAGTAGATTTACAAGCGGGCGAGCCAATGTGTACTGACGCTCCATCAACTGAAGTTGTTGTAACTGTTAACGGAAAAGACGTTGTGGTTCATCATACTTCAGGCTGCCATGAGTTCAGCATCCAGGATTACCGCGCACAGATGTTAAAAGAATTAATGGAAGGCTTTCAAAACCTGACAAAATAACCTGAAACAATATTTATTGGATTAAAAGTGGAAAGGCTGCGGTCACACGCAGCCTTTTTTTTTGGTCCCATTACCACTTAATGGCATTCAGTTTTTGCATTCTTTCAATCGGTTTATCTTCTTTTTTGCGCCCGAAGCTTTCAACGGATTCTACTTTTAAACTGGTGCCTGTGCCGCGCTTTTGAATGACGCCGGTAAAAATAAGATAGCGCGAATGGCGGATAACCTCTTCGTACTTTTCATATGTGGCTTTTTGCAAAACGGTATCAACACTGCCGAATTCGTCTTCAAGAGTAATAAAAGCCGTGCCTTTGGCAGGAGGTGGCCGCTGCAAGATAGAAAGTATTCCTGCATATCTGACACGGCGGTTTTTCGGTAAGGTCTTTAAGTCAGCTGACGTCAGCTTCGGCAGCCATGGAATCTCAAGGCGTAAAGCTTTCATCATATTGCCGTGTAACGAATAGCCGAGCTTTGAATGGTCACTTGCAATTTCTTCAAACAGCCTCATCGAAGAAAAAATATTCTGAGATGAGTCCAGGCGGCTGTTTTCATTAAAAAGAGAAATCTGTTCATTCTTCTTTGCCGACAGATTTGTAAATTCAAGTGATTGCCAGTAAGAGTGCCGCCTGTCGACCCCGAATGTTTTAAATACATCCGCAATGGCCAGGTTTTCTAAGAGCTCTTTGCTGAAGTTGGTGCGCGCAATAAAATCCTCAAGGCTGGTGAAAGGTTTTTTGCTTCTTTCTTCCAGCATTTTTTCGACATCGGTTTTTTTAATGCGCTTTAAATTCCTGAAACCCATGCGAACCGTTTTTTTGCCTTCCATTTTGCAGTCCCAGTCAGACACATTCGGGTCTAACGGTAAAAACGAAACGCCGCCGTTACGTTTGGCTTCGGCAATCAACGCATCGTCAGAATAAAAACCAAGCGGCTGCGAATTTATGAGCGAGCAAACCAGCTCTGCCGGGTAGTGGCACTTCATGTAAGCGGATTTGTACGCCAGTGAAGCGTAACTGGCCGCATGCGATTCCGGGAAGCCGTAATGGGCATAACCTTTTACATACTCAAACAGCGCTTGACCGAAATCCTTCGGGATACCGTTAGCCACCAGTGATTTGTAAAGCCGTTGTCCCATTTCATTTACACTGTCGGCCGTTCTGTGGGCCGATAGCGAACGCCGCAGCTGATCGGCTTCGGCCGCGGTAAAGCCTGCAACCTCTATCGAAATCTGCATGATCTGCTCCTGAAAAATCGGAACGCCGTAGGTGCGGCCCAGAATTTTTTCTAGCACCGGGTGCCCGATTTTAAAAGGCCGTCCGGCGCGCGCCGCAAACAGTCCTTTAATAAAAGGCTGCACCATTCCGCCGACAGTGGGGCTGGGGCGTACCAGCGCCACTTGCACCACTAAATCATAGTAGTTGCGCGGAAGCGTCTGCACCAGCATATTCATTTGGGCCCGCGATTCAATTTGAAAAGTTCCGTGGGTTTCTGCCCGTTGGATCATTTTATAAGTGGCCTCATCGTCATCTTTAATTTCCCGCCAGCTGATTCCGGCCAGGTCAGTCGCTTTATGCAAGGCCGTTAAAAACCCGATCGAAAGCACGTCGATCTTCATGAGGCCGATGGTTTCCAGATCATCTTTGTCCCATTGAATAATCGTGCGGCCTTCCATGCGGGCGGGCTCAACCGGCACAAGGTTACAAAGCGGTTCGTCTGAAAGTAAGAAGCCGCCACTGTGAATAGATAAATGCCGCGGAAATCTTGCCAGCTGTTCTGTCAGTTCAGAAATTAATTTAAGCCGCGGAGCTTTTTCTTTTGCGAGTTCAAAAAATTTTTCTTCAAGCTCTCCGGCAGAAATGGTTCCGACTTCAATTCCCAAAGCTTTACTGAGTTCAATCAAACAGCTGCGGCTGCGGTACGTGCGAACCGCTGCCACCATTGCGGCCCGGTGGCGTCCGAACCGCCGGTAAATATACTGAATGACTTCTTCGCGGCGTTCGTGTTCGAAGTCCACATCAATATCGGGCGGGTCGCGCCGGCCGTCATTCATAAAACGGTCAAATAAAAGATTCATCTGAATGGGGTCTACACTGGTGATCCCCAGTACGTAACAAACAATAGAATTCGCAGCAGAGCCGCGCCCCTGACAGATAATATTACTTTCGCGGGCAAAGTTCACAATATCATGGACGGTTAAAAAATAATGTTCGTCTCCGCGTTTCGCAAAAAAATCCAATTCGCGCTGAATTTGTTTTAAAGCACTTTCAGGAATAGTATCCGATTTATAAGTGTGACGGGCGCGCTCCATCACGACTTCTTTCAGATAAGTCGCCGCCGTA
Source organism: Pseudobdellovibrio sp. (assembly GCA_020696855.1). Taxonomy (GTDB): domain Bacteria; phylum Bdellovibrionota; class Bdellovibrionia; order Bdellovibrionales; family Bdellovibrionaceae; genus Pseudobdellovibrio. The sequence continues at coordinate 15,275 of JAJFMT010000005.1, read as the reverse complement.
TGGCCTTCCGGAATAAACTCCGCCGGGTAAGAGTACTTAAGCTCACTTAACGAAAAGTGACAGGTTTCAGAAATAAACTGATTGTTCGCAAGCGCCAGTGGCAGATCTTTAAAAAGTTCCTGCATGGCTTCAGAGTTTTTTAAATGCCTTTCACTGTTACTGAAAAGCAGATAGCCAGCTGTTTCGATTGATTTGCCTTCACGAATGCAAGTCACTGCGTCCTGCAGCGCACGTCTTTCTCTTATGTGATAATGTACATCATTCACTGCCACGTAAGGAAGCCCGTGTTTGGCAGATAACTGCAAAATATTTTCTGTTCGTTCAAAATCTTTGCCGTCCAGGTAACGGCCCAGCGGCAGGTAAAGTGTTTCCGGAAACAATTCTTTTAATATTTCAATATTTGTAAAGGCTGTCACATCAGGCAAACAAAACATTTCATCAGAAAAGCCTGCTTCTTCTAAAACAGAAGCCAGCTCAGTTAAACTGATACAGGCCATGCCCTTTTCTTTTCCGGCATGGGCTGCTGTGATAATCCGGCACAAAACACCGTAGCCTTTTTTATTACGGGCCAGCAAGGTAACAGGCGGGTGATTCTGAATTGTGATTTCAGCGCCGGTGATGAGTTTGAAATTCTTTTTTTCTTCAGCTGTTAATGAAAGATACGCCTCATAAGCGCGCGGCAGGGCGTACACACCGTTAATGTCTGAAATCGCAAGCCCGCTTAAGCCGAGTTCAACCGCGCGCTTAATCAGCTCAGGGGCGGACGAGGCTCCGCGCAGGAATGAAAAGTTAGTTTTGCATTTAAGCTCTGTGTATTTCAAGCAAAAGCCCCTTGCAAAAAGTAATGGCCCTTGCGGTTCCGGAAAATAAAAAGTGTGCGGCCGTCTTCAAGTTCAAGACTGAAGTAATCACGGTCATAGCTGTCATTTAAATCTGACGGGTCTTCAAACCATGCACCGTTGATTCTTTCTATGGAAGATTTTCTGATGATTTTAAACTGTTGGCCCTGATACGCAAAAAAAGAATTTTTTATCACAACCGGCTCCGGGGTAAAAAGATGCGTAGGGCGAAGCGGAAAGTGCAGTTGCGGCGGCAGGTTCTTAATGCTACTGCACTTCTTCCAGGATTTTTCCGGACGGTGATCTTCGACCAGCTCTGCATGGTAAACACTGCCATCGCCGTGAATTTCCTGAAGCTGTGCCAGTAAAGCATATTTGGCCTCAGCCACCTCTTCGTGACGGTGAAAGAAGTTCTTTTGCCCGCTGACACCTGCAGTGGTTTCTATAACGACAGTTTCAATTCCCTGAAGGGGAGTCGTAACAGGGTGATCTGTAAAATCTTTTGAAAGCCGTTCTTTGATGATAGCCAGAGCGCCTTTGGTGTAAGCTTGCGGCAGTAAGAATTCAAACTGAAACTCTCTGAACGGACGTACCTGCCGCGAGTTGGTTTCAAAAAAAATTCTGACACGCATTTTTTGTGCGCGCCTCTCGCGTATCCATAGCCTCTGAAAGATCTGATCCAGTTGCTTTTTCAATTCAAACAACACCGGCTCAAGTTCTCCGTAAAATTCAAAATAAGGAAAATCGGTTTTTTCTTTGATGATTTCAGCGGGCTTCCAGTAAGGCCACGTTAAAGGCACTGAATGTTCCAGCCGCTGACGGCTCAGCATCGCAACAGCCCCGAAACGCGATACCAGCTGGTTGGCCGGAATATTTTTAAACTGAGATATTTTATGTACACCAAGATCTTTAAAGGCCGTAATCATTTTCTGCAGGTAAGGCCTGATAACGGGATCATTGTTAAACGGGTCTGCAAAATCATAAAGGGCGTCTAAAGAAAGTGAATCAATATTTGCTGTACCGAAGTGTGCGCGCGCCAGTGAATCGGTTAAATCACGGCCAAGCCCCAGACGCGCATTAACCTCAATACGCTTCAGCCACGGATTTAAAAGCTGCTGAAATATTTTTACAAATTCTTCTGGCGAGTAGAGAAGCCGCATCTTTCCGATCTCGACAAATACAGCTTCATTTTTGCGGACAGCAATTTGCGGGCTGAAACGCAGGCAAAGCTCTGCCAGCTTTTCTGTCGGGCCGGGTTTCTGCAGCCACAGGCAGGCCACATTAAGATTTTTGTATTCGGAATTACTCATTCGTTTTCCTGTAGCGCTGTTTTAAAATTTCGATATTGAAATGATTGAGTTTGCCTGAAATATCCAGTTGCAAAGCCACAGGCCAGTTTTGTGTGACCGGTTTTTCTGCAGCCATAAAAAAACTGCTGTTCGATTTTTCAGTCAGCAATTGAAAGCTTTGAAGCATTTTAATTTCATTGAAGTGGTGCGTGCTGATCACAACCGGAAAAATCTGGCTTTGAATAACTTTACGCAAAGAAGGGAATTCCTTTTCTTTAAATACTGCAAAAGTGATTCTGTTCAGATCAATTCCGCGCTGATGAAGCGCGGTAGGAAGCACGCTTTGAGATTTTTCAGCCCAGAAGCAGTTCAGTGAAGGATTTTCTTTTAAGAAAGTGATGAACCATTCAAAGCGGCTAGGGCCCTGTAGTTCAATGATAGCACCTTTGGGAACGCCATCCTGTAAACCCGGTGCCTGCCACGACTCCCGCGGTTGAGTAACGTCCATTGCGTTAATAACCAGTTTGAGATGTCGAATTTGCTCTGCGCTGGCCATGGGGCCTCCCATTTATAGAATAAAAGGAAGGCTTGACGGCTTCAAGGAAAATGTGTAAATTATATGTAAATCAAGAGGGATTTACAGGGGTGTATCCAAAGGAATTAAAATCAGAAAATGGACAATACCTGGACCAGTAAATCCGGCTGCATTAGCTATTAATTTTCATTCACAGCAAAATTAAAAGTGTGGTCCGTTAATTTATTTTTCAAAGCCCATTGCCCAACCGGCTCGTTAACAGGGAATTTTAATTCACTGCTGGCACTCTCACCCGGTTGAAGTGACATCGCGGCCACAGGTCTCTTTTCGTCTGCCCAAAGTGAAGACTGGGCTACAACCAGTTTCTTCGTGCGAAGAGACGTGATGTTGAAAAGCGAGCTGTCCACGCGAAGCGCTTTTTTCCCGACATTGCTGATATAAACTTTAAAGATCACGTTATAAGGATCAACCTTATGAACCTTGTATGTTACATCGACATCAGAAGTCCGGTATTCAGCAAGACGCACACCTTGATCCCAGTTTCCATTAGCAAGCTGAAAGCGCATTTTTAAATTGCGGTCAGCTCTGATCGCGGCAGGCTCACGTGAAGCGTTCGTCGTGTCGGTATTGGTTGTTGTGCAGGAACTTAAAGCTAATAATGTAATTAATAAATTTAGTTTTTTCATCGTGCTTTAATTTTAAGTTAAAGCCGAAGTTGGAACGCAGACTAAATTAGAATCTGCGAAGAAAATTAGTCTAAGGTTTAGTTTGTTATTCTTCGCTTAACATTAGAGACGTTACATGAACGTTTTGGAGCCGTCGCAGCTGGCCTAAACACACGGCTAGTTGAAAACTGTCAAAAGTTTTGACGAAGTGAGCTCAGCGAAAACTGTGTAACATTTTTAATGGTTCTCTAAGAGCAGGAAATTTTATCTGAATTCGGTTAAAGTGCCCTCATTCCAATAAAGGACTGCTTGAGTAAATGAAGACCGAAGCTGAACTTCCTGAGTATATAAAACAATTCACAGAAAAAGACAGTATGGGCGCTACCATGGGGGCCCGCTGCGTTTCCTTATCGCTATCAGAATGCATTTACGAATATGAAGTTTCAGAGAAGCACTTTAATCCTAATGGTATTTTACACGGCGGTGCGCTTTATTGCGTGATGGACAGCGCTCAGGGAATGTTAGTACATGCCATTCTTGACGAACAATTCAAAGCCGCAGCAACCGGTACATCAGTTATTAAATACCTGGCGCCGGTCGCGCGCGGAAAAGTGAAAATCGTAACGACTCTTAAAGAAAAGCAAGGCCGCAAACTATTCGTAACTTCGAAGGCCTATGATGAAAACGGAACTCCGGTCTGTGAGCTGGAAGAAATCTGGATAGCGCTTTTCAAATAAAGAGCGCTTCACTATCAGCGAATCATATTCTTTTTAATTTCAGAACATTGTTCCCGGTTTAAAGCGCCGGACTTGGACCCGGCCTTGTCAGAGTTACTCATTAAATTCGGGTAGTCATCAGTGTGGCCTAAATCCCCGAGAATGTGAGTCAGTTCATGTGCCAGCGTTGAATAGCTGGCCACATAATCTGACTGCGGTGGGTTTGAAATGTACTTATCAGACACCCAGTAAGAATAAAGTAAGCTGCTCCAGTCTTTTCCGCTCTGAGACGCGCGTTCAACGGAAGAGCGGTTGAAGGCGTATGCTACATCCCGCTCGCGGGTACGGTTTTTCACAAGGACTCCGGTCATGATGTTTGCCGGCAGGCCGCTGCGTGCAATCAAAATTTCGGCGGGGCCAACAGATGGGTCAGGCCGTTCATTTCCGAGTATAGCTAAGCCTGATGCGGTAAACGAAACATTTAATACGAGTGCTTTTTTCAGGACAACACCGCAAGGTTCAAAGATCCGGGATGACTTCAGTAACTGCGCATCCATAACAGAAGTGCTTTTCCATTTAGATTCATTATCGACAAGCACGACAGTATTAAATGATTCAGGTTGTGCAGAAGCATCCTGCCACACCCGGGCTGCAGTAATCGTGAAGTGCGGATTTGCGCGCAAGACATTTAAAATTTTTTCCTGATCGGGAAAGTCCGTAGCAGCGTTTGCGGCTAAACTTAAAAAACAAATCGCAAATGTTTTAAATAATCTCATGGTTGATAGTTACCACATTGGTCCAGGTCGGGCTTCTATATTCGTTTTCAGAGATAAATTTTACAGGCAGCATAAACGAAAACACTTATATTTCACTGGTGGAATGGGGCTAAGGTCCAATAAGTTAGATTTAAATTTAGAAATGAATAATTTTCCGCCAAAATAAAGTTATGAACTTTAACTCACGTCACATTGTACTTGTAGAAGATGAAGTCGCTCTCGGTGAAATCTGCTGCGAACTTTTAAATGCAAACGGTTTTAAAACCACATTGTACACAAATGCTGCAGAAGCCTTGGCAGGGATAAAAGATTCTGAGCTCGATTTGCTTGTAACGGATGTCGGCCTAACAGACCGCTCGGGTTACGATCTGGCAACTGAAGTAAATGCAAGAATGCGCGCATCAGGCAAAGCAGAAGTGCCGGTGCTTTTCGTATCAGGCGGTTTCTTACCGAAAAATTCCGCAAAAACTCAGACTTACTATTTAGAAAAGCCTTTCAGTATTTACACTCTTGTGAAGCAGGTAAAAGAAGTTTTTGATTCGCAGGTTCCAAGCAAACAGGCCGGGTAAATTGGAATCGCTTTCGGCTTCCGAAATTAAATTTTTAAAATCTTTAAAAAATCCTTACGGCATTCAGAAATTTTTGGACGCCATTCCGTACCACTTGGCCGATACTTCATTTTCACCACGAAAAGTCATTCAGCACAGAACGGCTCATTGCCTTGAAGGCGCCATCTTCGCAGCTGCCGCTTTGAGATACAACGGTCATCCTCCGCTGATATTAGATTTAGAAGCAAAGAACGACACCGATCATGTCATTGCCGTTTTTAAAGAAAATAACGGGTGGGGAGCCATTGCATCTTCTAATTATGCCGGCTGCCGTTACCGTCCGCCGATTCACCGCACGCTGCGAGAGCTGGCGCTCAGCTATTTTAACGATTATTTTAATAAACGGCGTGAACGCACACTGAGAACCTTTTCGACCCGTCCAGTGAACCTTTCACGTTTTGATAAATTAAACTGGATGACCAGTGAAGATGATGTCTGGTTCATCGCGGAACATCTTTTAGAAATTCCGCACACCAAATTGCTGACTCCGCAAATGGAACGCGCCCTGACCCGCATTGATGAGCGCAGCTTCAAAGCCGGCACTTACGGCTTACGCAAAAAGAAAAGTTAAACTGAACGCCTACTTTATTTCTTCGCGGTTTCCCGTCAATGGAGAAGCGCTGTCCGTCATGCCGGGCCACCACGCATTGTAACGGGTGCTAATAACTTTGGAAGTCCCCAGAGAAGATGGATCAAAAGCCCGGTCAACGGTAGCCGTATCGACAGGAAATCCTGAAATGAAAAAATTCTTTTTAGCTTTAATATCTTCAATCCAGTAAATCAGGAGATGAGTGTTTTTAGAAGTCAGCTTCGTTGTGTCCAGTTTTACAAAATGAGTATGGACCGCGATATTTTTTTCCGGCACGAATTCACGCAGATGGCGAATCTGAAATTTGGCCGTATCTAAATTTAAAATTTCTTTAGCTACATTCTTCTTTGGCTTTAAGCCCTGCGTTCCGAAAGTCAGCTTGGCAAAAAGATAAGTCACGTTCGAAAGAAACGCGCCTTCACCGGCCTGCGGGCTTAAAAGACCGGGAGTTAAACCAAGGCCTTCGCGAAGATCATCTTTTGTCCAGCGGTCTCTTTTGAATCCGTACTTAGTAACCAGGTTACTGAACATGTAAGCATAAGTGTGCTGTAACCCCGCATGCACCACACTGAAGTTTGGTAGCTCCTGAACAGCATTTTTAATTTTCAGTTTCGCTGCCAGGCACTGAAGCACTTCAGAAGGAACAATAACGCCCTTCGCGCTTTCATCAAAATTCTTCGCATGACCCCAAAGATTTAAAAAATCATGGGATTCACTGTCCAACTTTAACTGAGTCGCCAGTTGCGGAACTGTTTTAAATACATCATCACAGGACTTCTTTTCGACAGAAATCTGCCGGGCCATCTCGGCCCAGGGGCAGTCGGTAGCTGATTCATTGATTGAAGTGTCAGGGCAAACAGCCATAGCATTTAACGCCAGCAAAAGAGTGGCAAAAATAATTTTTTTCATGTTCAGTCCTATAATCCGTATTTTTCACGTATTTGCTGAGCTTTACCATGAACTTGCGGAGCAGGAAAGTTTTCTGCGGTTTTAAGTAAAGAATATATTCCGGCCCGAATCTGCGGATTATTCAAAAGCGAAGGATTTTTGCTTAATACAGAATCGATTTGATACAGACCTGCCAGCTGAGGATAATTCAGCGAAGTCTGCTGAGAACCGCTGTCCTGCGGATCATGATCAGGCTGAGCTGAGCAATCACTCATATTCAGGCATGGATTTTCTTCATAAACTTTTTGCAAAAATTCAATATCGGACGGGCTCTTTAAGTCTCTCGCGATTAAAAAAACGAGGGTCCCGCGCCCATTACGGTCTTCGGGTTTTAAACTTTCATATCTAGAATAGATGGCTTTGTGAAACTCAGGACTTAACTGAGAAAGCTGTTTATCCAGACGGGGATCATTATCATTTTTTGAACTCAAAATTTCTTCAAGAGACTGCCAAGCCGCCTTTTCATTTTCAGGAACTGCAGGAATCGCGGTTGAAACAGCGGCTGAACCGGGAGTCACCTCTGGTTTCGCATTAAAGTCTTCCGAAAACTGATTCCCTTGAGAAAAGGTCATCTGACTGGGTTTTAGCAATCCATGCGGAGTTGAAGTCTTACTGTTGAAACCCTTAAATAAAAAAAGCCCTGCTATAAGCAGAGCTAATCCTAAACCGGTTGTAATTAAAAACTTACGGTGTAGCAAAATCAGCGATCATCGCCTGTTTTACAGCAGGACGGCTGATGCGGTTAAGCTGGTCGGCTGCATAGATGTCAGCATCCATTTTAACTTTGTCGCTGCAGTTTGTGCAGAAACGGCTGATGTTTTTCAGCATAATCGTTGAAGAGCCGTATGAACCGTTCTGTGTAATATCACAAGCCGGCTGGCCTTCGAGTTTTGCGCCGGTCCAGATACTTTTCATATCTTTACCGTTGCTATCAAGGAAGGGACGAGGGCAACTGGCGTGCATCCAGTTTCCGTTGTTAGATTCAGAGTGACGTGCTTCATGAAACACAACCATTAAACGCGCAATTTGCGGGTGGCTGAATTTAATAAAGTTGTCTGTTAACCACATTTTATTAGGGTCAAAGAAAGGCTGAACACAGGCAACGGCTGCTCCGCCGCCACAAGAATCAACACCGACCGAAGTGATGCGGGTATCAAAAAATGTTTGGTAGGTCTTTCCGTCAACAGCAGAGAAAATCGCTTTGTGAAACGGAGTTTGCCCGTTGCCGGTCAACTGACTGACAAAGTTCAAATCTTCAATCATTTGTGTTTTGATTGCAGCGGGTACATCACTGTCAAAATTCAGCGCCGCCTGCGAAGAAACTGACACTACTAAAACAAGGGCCATCATAAGCTTGTTCATAAGACTCCTTCCATATGAGTCAGCTCTAATCTTGGCGCTCTTTGATTTGGGCGAGCAAGTGAATTGTTAATTTATTTTATGACACCTAACAGAATTCATTCTCATTAGATGTTCAAACCTGCGGAGTTTGAAGTCATTTACGGGATGCGTCAGTTGATCCCGGGCCTTTCTTCGCTGGGGGATTTGGTATTTAATTTACCTCTCAAATCAAATTATTTTGCCGGCAGGCAAATAGAATTTTTAGTTGCCAATGCGCAAGGGGAATTTATGAAACCGCTGTTAACCGGAATACTGTCACTCGTCTTTTCACTTTCGGCATTTGCAGCCGCCGTTGAGCCCAGCTCCGAAATTCCTGCAAAAAGGGAATTCCCGGTTAACGATCAGATTAATCCGTGTGAAAACTTTCACCAGTACGTATGTTCAAAAGTCGAAGCGTCTTTTAAATTGCGTGACGACCGCAGCCGCCACACCTTTTCTTTCAGTGATTCATCTGAACGGATATTAGAGGCTAAAAAGGATTTCTTTAAAAATATCGAAAAAGAAAAGAAATTAAGTCCGCGTGCTCAGCAGGTAAAAGATTACTACCTGGCTTGCATGGACGAAAAATCCAGCGCTGAAATTGAACAAAAAGAATTAAAAAAACTTCAGGATGAGCTTTCTAAAATTACAACGATGAAGCAGTTCGCAGAGTTTCAGACGTCCCGGATTCCCAAAGGGGAGTATACACCGGTATACTTTGCGGCTTACTCAAATCAGGACAACCCGAAGGTAAATGACATTTACATTTCAACTTATTTCATGAACCTTCCTGAGTATTCTTACTATGACAATAAAGAATTGATGGCCGAATACCGTAAGCTGGCGGTTGAGTTTTTCAAAATCGCCGACCCAAAACTTACGGACGAGCAGGCGCAGGCCAGAGCCGACCGCGCTATCAAGTTTGAAAAATCTTTTGTCGATGTTTATCCGCATCCGGAAGTTTTAAGGCAGCGCTGGTCTGAAAAACGCCAGGAAAAACAGGAGGATTTCTTAAAAAAATATCCGCTGATCGCTTTTGAGCCGATTCTGGCAAAAACCCCGAAGTCTATTTTAATTTCAAACTCGGTTCCTGAAACACTTGAGTTTTACAATAAGGCTTTGGCTGATAGCTCACCGGAAGCGCTTGAAACGCTGAAAGACTTCGTTCTGCTGACAAGAGGACGCAGCATTCTGGATGACAGTAATCCTGAGTACTTCAAGAAGGGTTTTGATTTCAGCGCGAAATACCTGGGTGGCCCCGTGGCACGTGCTGACCGCCAGGAGCGCTGTACAAGAAGTGCTATGAACAACTTCGTTCTGGAACTGGACCAGGTTCTGATTAAAAAATTATTTCCGCATTTTCCTGCCGCTAAATTTAAAACTGTAGCCGCAAAAATCCGTGAAAGCATTATTACCGGGGTAAAAAATAACGACTGGTTAGAGCCGGCAACAAAAGCCAAAGCCATTCTGAAAATGGAAAAGGCGAAGCTTTATCTGATCCAGCCTGAAACTGAAAAACAGTGGGATTTTCTTCCAACTAAGAAGTATTCAACAACGGACCGGTTTGCGAACGCGCGGTTAAGATCGGTGACCAGCTTTGAAAGAGCGGTTAAAACTTTAAAAAATGCCAATTTAGAAGCGTGGGGTATGGGCCCGTTAACGGTAAATGCATACTACGATCCGTCAGCTAATAAATTCGTAATGCCAATGGGTATTCTTCAGTATCCGTTCTTTAATGCAGAAGGCGACCTCATTGAAAATTTAGGCGCTGTCGGTGCGGTGATCGGGCACGAGCTGGGTCATGGTATTGATGACCAGGGTGCCAAATACGACGAAAACGGCAAACTTGTTCAGTGGTTCACCATGAAAGATTTTAAAGAATTTTCTGAGCGTGGCCGCAAGCTGATCGACCAGTTCAATAAAGCCGGTCACAACGGGGCGCTTACCTTAGGTGAAAACATCGGCGACTTGGTCGGGCTGACTTTTGCGTACAACGCTGCCTTCCCTGACGGTAAAGCATCGGTTGAAGATGAGAAAAAGTTGTTTATAGCTTACGGCCGCTTATGGTGCGGAGTTAACCGACCAAAAGCAGAAGAGCAGCTACTTAAAACTGACCCCCATGCGCTTGGCCGTGCCCGTATCAACGAACAGGTTAAACATCAAAAGGCATTTGCCAGAGCCTTCAGTTGTAAGCCGGGTGACAAGATGACTTTGCCCGACGAACAAAGAGTCAAGATCTGGTAAGTTCCCTTTACAGCTAAACCTAATTTGTTATGATGAAGTATGAGTAAAAAAGTCATACTTCTGTTTGGCGGAAGCTCCGAAGAACGATTGGTTTCGGTTGCTTCTGCGCAAAATCTTGCGGCCCAATACACATTCTCAGAATTAATTTTTCAGGATCAAAAAGAAGCTCTTTATAAAGTTTCAAGTGAAGAGCTTTTTGCGCACCAAAATGTTTTCGTCAGTGAATTCAAACCGAAAGAAAAGTCTTTTGCAGCGAATCTGCAGGCAGCGGTCGATTTCCTGAAAGACAAAACCGTTTTTATGGGATTTCATGGCTCGCAAGGTGAAAACGGAGAAGTGCAGTCCCTGTTTGAATCTCACAGGATTGCGTTCACCGGTTCAGGTTCAGCTGCCAGCCGCACGGCATTTGAAAAAAACCTCGGTAAAGATGTCATGTCAAACACAGGTCATTTGATGGCAGAAGAAATTAAATTCAACATCAGTGATATCGCAGGCACCGTTCCGAAGTTTGAAAAGTTTTTTCAAAAACATAAAAAAATTGTGATTAAGCCTACCTCAAGCGGGTCGAGCTTCGGTCTTCATATCGTTGAATCTCAGGAACACCTTGCAAAAGTGCTCGAAGAAATTAAAACCTCACAATTTCCGGTGTACCTGATGGAAAATTTTATCAAGGGCCGCGAACTTACCGTTGGTGTTACGCAAATCGGGAACGATCTCGTAGCGCTTCCGGCTTCGGAAGTGGTTGTTAATGAAGGACGCAGTTTTGACTACAACGGAAAGTATCTTGGTACCGGCACGAAAGAAATCACTCCGGCACAGTTATCCGATACAGAACTTGCAGCCGCTCAGAAGTTAGCAGTCGAAGCGCATTTAGCTTTTCACTGCTACGGATACTCCCGTACCGATATGATCCTGGCTGCTGAAGGACCTTACTTTCTTGAAACGAACACGTTACCGGGGCTTTCAAAACCGTCTTTCATTCCTCAACAACTCTTGGCTGCTGACATTCCTGTTAAAAACTTCATCGAGGAACAAATCAAACTGGCGGAATGCCGTTATGAAGCTCAAGAAGTCTGAGGGCGGCGCAGTTTTTCGAAAGATCGCCATGGGCAGCTGGAAGACAGCTGCAGACCCCTCAGTATATGGAATGTTAGAAATCGACATGACCAACGCACTCGCTTATCTGGATAAGCTGAACGCAAACTCCGCGCACAAAATCGGAGTGACCGAGCTCGTTGGCCGTGCCACGGCCCTGGTTCTTAAAAAGCGCCCGGAGATGAACGGCCTCATCAAGTGGGGGAGAATCTACCTTCGCGAATCAGTCAGTTTGTTTTATCAGGTGAATGTACCGGGTTCGGCCGATGATCCGGTAGGTAAATCAAATTTGCTGGGTCTTACAATTGACAATGCTGAAACCAAGTCGCTTCTGCAGATTTCTCAAGAGCTGAAAGAGAAAGCCGCGACGATAAAATCCGGCCGCGAAAACGCCATGACTAAAAGTGTACGAACCCTGTCTTTTGTTCCGTGGCAGCTGATGCGTTCTGTTTTGAACCTGACTTCATTTTTAAATTACGACATGAATTTTCCGATGCAGATGTTCGGCATGCCTAAAGATCCGTTCGGCTCTGTGATGATTACTAACGTCGGCAGCATGGGTATCGACGCCGCATGGGCGCCTCTTGTGCCTTACACGAAAGTTCCGCTTCTTCTAACCGTAGGAATGGTGAAAGACCGTCCCTGGGTGATAGACGGAAAGCTGACAGTAAGGCCGGTTATCAGAATCGGCTGTACCTTTGATCACCGATTTATGGATGGTTCCCATGCGGCCGCCATGGGAAAACTTTTTGAAAAATATTTCGAACAACCGGAGTTGATGGAATGAATACACAAACGTTTTGGCGTAAATGCAGCAGCTGCAAAAAAGAAATCGGGCTGAACAGCAAATATTATGAATGCAGTGTCTCGACTTGCACCGGTCAGCGCACGGGCTATGTATTCTGCAGTATCAGCTGCTGGGAAGTTCATTTGCCGGGAGCCAAACACCGCGATGCCGGCGCTATCGAAAAAAAATCACCAATGAAGGCTGAGCCGTCTGAAACTTCCAATGCTCCCGTCGTTTCTGGTATGGGCACTTCGTCTTCATCACCGCAAAGACGGATTATTGTCGGAAGTTCAAATGCCTCAGGCGTTTCACTTACAAAAAATCCCACAGTAAAATCCGCGATGAGCAATGAAGTTCTTGTCGTTGTTTCCAAGATGAAGCAATACATCCGTGATCTCAGCGAAATGAACACTTCAGAAGAGGTGAATCAAATTCTCTCTGACATAATCCGAACGGAATGTGAGAAGGCTATTACCAGTGCGCGCGCCGAAGGCCGAAAGACGGTTATGGCGAGAGATTTTAAGAAGGATTAAGAAAACTTTACAAATCGCAGCAATTTTTTTTTGTAAAAATTTCTGCTTATTTTTTCAGAGATCGCATAAGCGCCGCTTATTCCTTATCTTACCTTTTATTATTCTTTAACACGAAATGGCCGTAATTTTGATCTGGCTCCATTTTGGAACCGATCCTCATGACAGAATATTTCACTTTTTCAAATTTCTCTAAGTTACTGATTTCTCAGTACGAAAAATAATTTTGCAATAGAACGTGTTTTACGTTTCAATTCTTTTCGGCGCGAACGACTCGCAGTCATTAAGCAGAAAATGCTTATACAAAAGGGATAAGAGGGGAACATGAAATTAGCATCTTTAATACTATCGGTTCTTTTACTGGCCGCCACCACACAGGCCAAGGATAGATATCTTGTTCAATATAAGAGCAATCAAGGTTATGCCGCAATGAAGGGCTACTTTGCTACTGCTGAGTCGGTTTCACCGGCATTACAAAAGAATTTAGATAACGTAAATGCAATGGTTTTAAAAACCAAAAATGCAGCATTACTTAATAGCTTAAAAAACCATCCTGAAGTTTTATCAGTTGAAGCTGAATACTTCTTCCCGGCGCCAAAACCGGTTAATGGTTTCAAAATGCAAAAAGTTACTTACGTAGAAAATGCATTTAAAAAGAAAAAACCGGCGGTTGATGTTTTGGCCGGAATTCCTGAATTCAGACAAGGTCCTGCAACTCCATGGGGTATCCTGGCTGTTAACGCCGGCGATGCTTGGAGACAATCTTCTGCAGGTCAAAACGCCCGCGTCCTTGTGTTAGACACAGGTATCGATGCGTCTCACCCGGCACTGGCTGCTAACTTTGAAAAAGGCAAAAACTTCACTCAGAATGCTGCTGGTCTTACTGAAGAAGCGGCTTACGACGATGAAGAAGGTCACGGAACTCACTGCGCCGGTACTATCGCAGGCGTTTACAATGAACAAACCGGTTTTACAGGTGTTGCTCCAAAAGCAAAACTGTTAATGGGTAAAGTTTGTAGCGCTGAAGGCTGCTCGAGTGTTGCTGTAGTTGAAGGTATCAACTGGGGTATCCAAGAGAAGGTTGATGTGATCAGCATGTCTTTAGGTGGTCCGGTAGGCTCATCTGCAGAACGTAAAGCAACTGAAAACGCTGAAAAAGCGGGTGTTATGGTTATCGCAGCTTCTGGTAACGGTGCTGACGATCCTAACTACTCTCCGGATAAAAAAGATCCTAAATGCGGTGGCTCTTTCTTTGGTAACAGCTGCGGCGTTAGTTACCCGGCAGCTTTCGCAACAGTTTACGCAGTTGGTGCTTTAAACGACCAATTGGCTAAAACAAGCTTCTCTCAATGGGGACCTGAGTTAGACATCACGGCACCGGGTGCTGCGGTTGTTTCTTCTGTACCACGCGGTACAGGCCGTGAGAGCACAGTTAAAATCACTGTTAACGGTACTGAAACTGAAGTTAAAAGTTCTGCTTTCGGTGGTACTGAGTTAATTCCAAACGCAGTTGTGAACGAATTAGTAAACGTTCCAGGTGTTGGTAAACCGGAAGATTTCGCTCAAGTAAAAGTAACCGGCAAATTCGCCCTGGTTAAACGCGGTGAAATCAAATTTGCTGACAAAGTTAAAAACGCAATCGATGCAGGCGCTACAGGCGTGGTGATCTACAATCACAGCCCGGGTTTGATGCAAGGTTCATTAAGCGAAGACGGTTCCGTGATTCCTTACCCTGTAGTAATGGTTGAAAAAACAACCGGTGAGGCTTTAGCTGAAGAGTTAACTCGCGGTGGAGCGGTATCAACTTCAATCAAGTTGGCAGCTTCTGACTACGCTTCTTTCGACGGAACTTCTATGGCAACTCCGCACGTAGCGGGTGTGGCTGCGCTGGTTCGTTCTGCAAACAAACGCTTAACTCCGGCTCAAGTACGTACATTGTTATCAGCAACTGCTAAGGCTTTATCGCCTAATGATACTAACCAATACGGTGCAGGTATCGTTCAAGCAGACGCAGCAGTACGCAAGGCTGTTGGCCAGTAGTACTTAGTCTCAAATATTCGTTCTTAAAAAGGAGCTGGTTCAAGGCTCCTTTTTTATTTCTCCGAGACACGACCGGCTTGTTCAGTCTTTTGGTTTTTTAGAAAATTTGGAAGTTCTTCTGATTTAGAAAAAAATCACACAGGCTCCATGCCTTCCCCGAAACTCAGACGAACTTGTCAGAAGGGCTTGCCTACGCAACCCCTTCCGCCAAATTCGCCTGAGACGCGTCACGCT
>JAJFMT010000073.1 GCA_020696855.1 Pseudobdellovibrio sp. | reverse complement strand
AGAAATTCCGGTCTGGATCGCCGATTACGTTATGCTCGATTACGGCACAGGCGCCATCATGGCAGTCCCGGGCCACGATGAGCGTGATTTTGAATTCGCGAAAAAATTCGATTTGCCGATCGTAAGAGTTCTGGAATCAGAATCCGACCTGCCGTTCACTGGTGAAGGTAAACTTGTTAATTCTGACTTTGCGCGACTGGCTTTTCAGCCGTCAGCGCTACTGGGGCGAGCCGTTCCCTATTCTTCATGCAAAAGACGGAAGCAAAAAAGCCGTTCCTTACAACGAACTTCCGGTTGTTTTGCCTGAAGTGGCCAATTACGAACCGTCAGATTCCGGCGAAGCGCCGTTAGCTAACAACAAAGAATGGGTTAAATATTCTGACGCTTATCAACGCGAAACCGACACCATGCCGGGAGCCGCAGGCTCTTCTTGGTATTTCTTCCGTTACGCTGATGCCCACAATGATGCAGAATTCTGCTCGAAAGAAAAAGCCAAGTACTGGTTACCGGTCGATCTTTACGTCGGCGGAGCCGAGCACACCGTCGGTCACTTACTTTACTCGCGCTTTTGGACAAAAGTTCTTTTCGATGCCGGCCTTTCTCCGGTGGATGAACCATTCCAAAAGCTGGCGCATCAAGGGATGATCCTGGGCCCTGATGGCGAAAAGATGTCAAAATCCCGCGGAAACGTGATTCCTGCCGACACTGTCGCCGCAGAATCCGGCGTGGATGCTCTACGCTGTTATGTTTGTTTTTTAGGCCCGATGGATAAAGACAAACCATGGAACGTAAACGGAATCGACGGCGTGAAGCGCTTCTTAGACCGTCTTTCGCGCCTGGCAGTTAACGACACCACCGGCGAAGTCGTCGCGACCAACGCGGATTTGCCTCCTGAGGTCGAGAAACTTTTACATAAAACGATTAAAAAAGTTTCTGAAGACATCGAGATCTTAAGCTTCAACACGTGCATCAGCCAGATGATGATTTTAGTAAACGAACTCTATAAATTCGATTGTCGTTCTAAAAAAGCATTGTTGCCATTAGCCCAATTATTACAGCCATTTGCTCCGCACACGGCTGAAGAAATCTGGAGCCACATCGGCGGCGAAGGCTTAGTGGTAAACGCCGCTTGGCCTACATTTAATCCTGAGCTTTGCAAAGACGATGTGATCACTTTAGGTGTTCAAGTTAACGGCAAAATGAGAGGCACAATCGAGATCGCTGCGGCAGCCGCCGAAGCCGATGCTCTTGCGGCCGCTTACCAGGTTGCAACGGTTACTTCCGCAATGGGCGGAGCTCAACCGAAAAAGGTAATCTACAAAGCCGGAAAAATTTTAAATATTCTGTGCTAATTTGTTGCACGGCTCCCGAATAAACTGTAAATCAAAACTATAAATTTACAGTTACAGGTTACAGTTTTTTGGGGGGTCCTGAAACATGAGTTTAGAAACGAACACACCTAATCCGCCTTCAGTAAATAAATCTGCGCCGGCTACTCATGCGTTTGCAAAAACAACTGCAAATCAATGGACCGTTGAAGACAGCGCAAAAATTTACGGAATCAATAACTGGGGTAACGGATACTTCCGCATTAACAATGACGGAAACGTTGCGGTTACTCCAAAAGGTGCTAAAGGAAATTCGTTAGATCTTTACGAATTAACTCAAGAGCTTCAAGACCGCGGTATTCGCGTACCGATTATGATCCGCTTCCCTGACATCATCAATGAACGCGTTCACTTGCTTCACCGCTGCTTTCAAAAAGCCATTGCTGACCACAGTTACGCCGGCCAGTACCGCGGCGTTTACCCGATCAAAGTAAATCAGCAACGTCACCTCGTTCAGGAATTAGTTAAATTCGGCAGAGACGTGAACCTGGGTCTTGAGTGCGGTTCAAAACCTGAATTACTTGTTGTTCTTTCGTTAATGAATTCTCCTGAAGGTGTTATCATCTGTAACGGCTTCAAAGACGTTGAGTACATCGAAACCGCTTTACTCGCGCAAAAAATCGGGCGCGAGATCATCATCGTTGTTGACCGCAAAGACGAGTTAAAATTAATCGTTGATGCCGGTAAAAAACTGAACATCAAACCTAAAATCGGTTTCCGCGCGAAGCTGAACACTCAAGGTGCGGGTAAATGGGTTGATTCAGCAGGAGCACGTTCTAAGTTCGGCCTAACAGCGATGGAAATCGTTGAAGGCGTAGAGTACTTGCGTAAACTCAACATGCTGGATTGCCTTGAGCTTCTTCATTACCACATCGGCTCTCAGGTTCCTTCGATTCAATCTATTAAATCTTCTTTAAGAGAAGCGGCACGCTTCTACACTGAACTTTACAACCTCGGCGCGAAGATGAAGTACATCGACGTGGGCGGGGGCTTAGGCGTGGATTACGACGGTTCAGGCATGGGCGATTCTTCCGTGAATTACTCAGAGCAAGAGTACGCTAATGACGTGGTTTCAACTTTACAGGTTCTTTGCGATGAAAAAGGCGTTCCTCACCCGAACATCGTGACTGAATCAGGCCGCGCACTTGTAGCGCATCACTCGGTTTTAGTTTTCAACGTGATGGGCGTAAACAATTTGTTCCAGCAGGACCCACCGGCTACTGCGACAAAAAAAGATCCGGCGCTTATGCAAGAGATGCAGTACGTTTTTGATAAATTAACTTCAGAAAATCTGAATGAATGTTTCAATGACTTAATGCAAACTAAAACTGAAACATTAAATCAATTCACTTACGGTGTTTTGAATTTAACTCAGCGCGCTTGGTGTGAGAGCATGTTCTTCGCGATCGCCACAAAAATGCTGGCGCTAGCGCAAGTAACTCCTGACTGCGACGACATCGTAGCAGAGCTTCGCGAAAAACTTTGCGACACTTACTTCTGTAACTTCTCGGTCTTCCAATCTGTTCCGGATTCATGGGCCGTTGGCCAGTTGTTCCCGGTCATGCCGATTCACAATCACAAAAACGAACCGTGCCACGAAGCCACCCTGGCCGATCTAACATGTGACTCTGACGGAAAAATCGAAAAGTTCATCGACACCGAAACCGGCGAAGTTAAAAAAACGTTGCGCATTCACCCGTTTAAAGAAGGTGATGCTCCGTACTTCCTAGGCGTGTTCTTAACAGGCGCGTACCAGGAAATCCTGGGCGACTTACATAATCTTTTCGGCGACACCGATGCCGTTCACATTTCGATTACAGAATCAGGCTACACAGTTGACCACTACGTCCCTGGCGATACCGTTACTGAAGTATTAACATACGTTCAGTTTGGCCGCGCAGAAATGGTCGATAACGTCCGCCAATTCACAGAAGAATCAATCGCAAGCGGCAACATCACAAAACAAGAAGCCAAAAACCTGATCCGCCACTACGAAGAAGGCTTGTCAGGCTACACGTACTTGGAAGAGATGGAATAGACGCCCTGACTCACCAGGGCTTTGGTCCTGGTTTGTAAGTTGAGTTTTTTTGTATTTTGAGTTGGTTTTGAAAGAAGTGCGACCTCTTGCAAGCGTGACGCGTTCGGCGGCCACTTAAATACAAAATAAGAACTATTGCTGTGACGGGCCGACGATGCAAGTGAGGGCAGAAGCCCGTGTCGGCACCTCTTTCAAAACCAACTCAAAATACAAAAAAACTCAACTTACAAACCAGACCAAGGCCCGTCATAATCAACGCCGGAACTACCGATAAGTCCCTACTGGGGAAATACATGTTCAAGTACCTGCGGCAACGCCGCCACTTCATTCTGCTAGCCATTATCTTCTCAGCTTTTTTAAGCTTGCCGATTTTTTCGCGATTGGCAATCGATACGGTCTTCAAACCGCTCATCAACGAACAGAACGCGGGCATGACCGCTCAGCTTCCTAAAATTTTAAGCGATC
This sequence comes from Pseudobdellovibrio sp., assembly GCA_020696855.1. Taxonomy (GTDB): domain Bacteria; phylum Bdellovibrionota; class Bdellovibrionia; order Bdellovibrionales; family Bdellovibrionaceae; genus Pseudobdellovibrio. The sequence continues at coordinate 13,064 of JAJFMT010000073.1, read as the reverse complement.
TGGAAATCCTGCAGGCGCATCCGGTTTTTCCGGCGCAAGGTTACCGTCATAACGCGCAATTTGTTTTATTGAAGTACATTCCGATGGACGGAATCGAAAACACGTCGGCAAAAAATCCACGCTACGATTCACTTTTAAAAATTACAGATCAGTACAACGGCTGGCGAACAGAAGATAAAACTTTAAAGAACATGCTTAAAGACAAAGAGCTTATGTCACTTGATACAAGCTGGTTAAAACGTCTGGAAGAGTTTGATCACTGGAACTATTCGTCTCACAAAGAAATTTTATCGTCACTGTCGCCTATTCGTGATGTCAGTGGCATTACCCGCCTAGAAATTTTCTCGCAATTACCCCAACCTACATTCAACCTCATGCGTTCGTGGGCGATTTTGCATTTCATTCGCATGCAAAAAATCGGAAAAGGCGCCGAAGCTTTAAAAACTTACCGTCAGGTCGCGTTTCTTCTGCACAGTGCAGGAAACCTGGTGGCCAGCATGACAGCCTACTCGATGCTGAAAGACGAATATATGCTGCTGGGCCGCTTTCCTGTCAAAGGCTGGCAGCCGATTCCCGTTTACTACATTGAAGCGTACTCTCGCGTGACTTGGGCCTGGATGGGAATTCTCAGACTGCCGTACTTTACCGAGTTCCCGCATGCGCTCTACAGGTATTTAACTCCGCAAAACGGATTATGCGCCGGAGCACGTGACGCTGTTTCCAGCTTTACGCTTTACCGCGATTTCTTTGAGCCGCAAACTTACTTTGAAGCTAACTTTGCTTCAAACATTGCGTACACCAAAAAACTTTATATAAAAATTAAGACTGAATGTAATTTGAATATCTATAATAAATTTTTAGACCGTTCACCGGCTTCACTCGATTATTTTTCTTCTTTTACTTTAGATGAAACGATCTTCAAAAGATCTAAAAACACGGAGTATAATTTCTCGCTGATTGATAACTGGATTTATTTACCATATGTCCGCCGCTTAGTGGGCCTCATGTACTTCTCAGCAGGAAGCCCTATGAACTATGCGATGCCGTATGAGTCCCGCAAGAAAAAATTTACGGGACTTAACGAAGTTAACTTCTTGTAATAATTATTTTCTGCAAACTTCAATCGGAAAGTTCTGATCAAGCCCGTGGCGGGAGTGACTGAAGTTAATCCCTCTAATTGTTGTCTGAAGGTCTTCACGCAGCGAGCGCTGGCAAACTTCCTGATTGTTTTCATCCCGGGTTTCAAACTTAAGCTCTGTCACTGTTCTTACAACTGTAACCGCTTCAACGCCCGGATTGTTCTGAATTAAATCATCTACAGTGAATCCGCCACCACCCCACGGCGCTTTGCAACGGCCTGCTGTCATGCACGGATCACCGATATCTCCGAAGTTTGAATTCGTATGATCAAACAGCGTCCAGCCATCAAGACCGGCTAAGTTGATTTTTAATTCTTTGGCGCCGTATCCGATCTCAGAACAACGAACTGTCGCTGTAGAAACCTCAGTTGAAAACGTCTTTGCATCACGCAAAAGAACGCGCTCAGAATTACCCGCCCAAACATTTGAAGTGATTGTTAATAAAGCCCCTAATAATAAAACCTTTTTCATAAAAGTGTTTCTCCCTGTTGAGACCTTTGTAACACTCTCACATACATAAAAATAATGAATTGATCGAAAGATTATCATAACGAATTTTAATGATAACCGGTGGAAACGAATTAACCGACAGAAGACTTAGAATCGAACGCGTCACGAACCGCTAAGCCGATGTTAATCAGTAGAGTCAGCGTTAACACCACGGCCGCAGAAGGGTACCAAACCAGCCATTCAGACGTGGTAATGTACTGCTGCCCTTGATCTAACAGCTCTCCCCAGCTTGGAGTCGGTGCCTGAAGGCCCAAACCCAGATAATCCAAAAACGCCAGGGTCGAAATGTTAACCGCAATTACAAATGGCGAAAACGTCACGATCGGCGTTAAAGCATTCGGAAGAATGTGACCGAAAATAATCTTATTGTTTGAAGCGCCCAGCGCTCTTGCGGCTTCAACGTATTCACGTTTTCTTAACTGAAGAAACTGCGCACGCATGTAGATCGCAATCTGTGGCCAGTCAAAAATCGCCAGGAACAGAATCAAGATAAATAAATTCGGAGTAAAAATAGAAATGATGGTGATCAGAATCAAAGTGGTCGGCATCGTCTGAATAACTTCCACAAGCCGCATACCTAAGATATCCAGCTTGCCGCCGAAGAATCCGATCGTAGAGCCCAGCACAACACCGATCAGATAAGCCGCAAACCACGCCCCCAGCGCAAAGATAAACGAATATCTCATCCCGTAAAGAAGACGCGTTAAAACATCGCGTCCGCGGTTATCGGTACCCATTAAATTGTACTTCGTCGGCGCAGACGGATAAGATTCAACAAACGTATTACTTTCATACGGGTCCCACTGAATCAGCGGCCATGCAGCCCAGTCAGATTCACTAAACTCCAGCGAGCGGTAATCCATAACAAAGATGTCTTCACGGCCAAACACTGTCGGGTGATACTCTTTTACGATCGGAAAGTAGATTTCACCTTTGTACTTCATGACGATCGGTTTGCTGTTGGCCCAGACCTCAGCCGTTAAACTGAAAAACAAAAGTAAAAACACAACCCAAGTCGAAAACATCGCAAGCTTATTGCGCTTCAAACGTCTGTAACGTTTTAAAGTGAGTTCGTTTGTTATGAGTCTACCTTCGATTAGCGCCAACATTTCACCTATTTAAAATCAATTCGCGGATCGACCATCACGTAAATAATATCGCTGATAATGTTACCGGCTAAAAGCAGCATCGCTGAAATAAACGTGATACCCATAATCACATTGTAATCGCGCGCCAGAATCGAGCTGTAACTTAATAAGCCGATACCATCTAAATTAAATATTTTTTCAATAATCAATGAACCCGCAAGAAACACTCTTAAAAAACCGCCAAGCCCCGTTGCAACCGGAATCATCGCATTTCTCAGTGCGTGTTTGTAATAAACCATTCTGTCAGTCAGGCCCTTAGAACGCGCTGTACGAACATAATCCGACTTAATTACATCCAGCATGGAGTTACGAACGAGCATGGTCACTTCAGTAAAGTTGCCGAGCATGTAACAGGTCAGCGGCAAAATAAAATGATACGTTCGGTCCCATATTTTACCCATCGTCGTCATGCTGTCGTAATCATCCGATGTCAAATTTCCGATAGGAAAAAAGTCAAAGTGAGAACCGCCCGCAAACCAAACGATTAATACGATACCTAACACCAGCGGCGGTATCGAATACATTCCGTACAAAATAATTCCCGAGATATGGTCAAACTTGGAACCTGACTTAATCGCTTTTGTAACCCCAAGCGGAATACAAACTAAATACGTCAAAAATAAAGAGGCAATACCAAATGAAAGTGAAACCGGAAAGCGTTGTGAGATCACATCAATGACCGGCTCTTGGTACGCAAAGCTTTCGCCGAAATCCAGGCGAGAGATGTTCTTAAGCCAAATGAAGTACCGCTCATGCACCGGTTTATCAAAACCGTATTGCTTAGCCATACTGTCTAAAATTTCCTGAGAGATTTGCGTACCGCGCCCGCCGCTTCCGCCGGCGCCGCCCATACGCATTTTCTGAAGCTTCTGTTCAATCGGCCCGCCCGGGGCCGCATTAATAATTAAGAACGTAATCAAAGTGATCCCCAGAAACGTGGGGATCGACAACAATAAACGTCTTAAAATATATATGAACATTTAGATTGGCAGCCTTTTAAAATTAAGGCTGCGCACTCCACCAAGTTCTGTAACCGAAGTCATATCGGAAAGTATCACCTGGAGATTTTACTTTATTAGATTGTGCATAGTATTCGTATTTACGGTTGAACAGGAATACGTACGGAGCATCTTCAGCGATCATGTTGTAAACTTTTTTGAACATAGCGCCGCGTTTTGCCGGATCTAATTCGCCGCGGGCCTGATCGATCAGCTTATCCACTTCCGGATTGCTGTAGCTTCCGTAGTTTGAACCGCCTTTGCCTGCAGACGAAGAGTGGTAGATCTGTTTAGGATCGCCTTCGACGTCGCCGCCGCCCCAGCCCATTGCCCACAATTGCATTTTTCTTTCATCAACAGTTTTGATGAAGCTGTTCCACTCAAGGAATTTTAATTCGATGTCGATACCTGCTTTTTTGCAGTCTTCTTTAACCATTGTCCATTGCTTTTCAGAATCTTTATTAGCGTAGATGAACGTCAATTTAAGTTCTGTTTTTTTGCCATCAACAACTTTATCTAAAACACCGTTTTTGTCAGAGTCAGTCCAGCCGGCAGCCGTTAATAACTCTTTTGCTTTAGCAGGATTAAATTCGCGTGGCTTACGGTCAGGAGACTGAGCCGTACCAACCGGAACAGGGCTTGTTGCCAGGTTGTTCAGGTTTTCGAAAAACTTTTTGTTCATCTCTTCACGGTTAACCAAGTGAGAGAATGCAACACGAACATTTTTATCTTTAAGGATAGGATCTAAGAAGTTGAAACCGATGTAACCGTAAGACTTCGGCATATCGTTTTTAACTGCGAACGTCTGGAATTTATCAGCTTTGAAGTTTTGTTTGAACGGTTTTCCTGAAACTTTCAAGAAAGCATCTGTTCCCGGAAACTCAACAAAGTCTAAGTCGCCTTTTTTCAGCTTTTCGTTAACAACGTTATCTTCTTTAGTAATCTTGAAGTTAACTTGTGCGAAGTTGAAGTAACCTTTCCAGTAAGGAACGTTGTAGCCGTACCATTTGTCGAATTTTTTTACGACGATCGTTTGACCTTTATCGTATTTTTCGAATTTGTACGGACCGGCGCCAACAGCTTCTTTTAACAATTTAACTGATTTGTTAATGTCGCCGTATACAGATTTAGGAATGATGTAAAGGCTGCAAAGAGAGTTCAAGTTCTGGAAGTATTTTTCTTTCGCAGTGAATTTAATTGTGTGTTTGTCGATGATATCAACTTTAGTGAATGTCTCTAAGTAAGGAATTTGATCTAAAGCTTCGTGCTTAGGTTCACGAACCGCATCTAAAGAGAATTTCACATCTTCAGCAGTGATCGGCTGACCGTTGTGAAAAACCGCGTCTTTGCGGATATGGAATGTAAACTCTAAACCGTTAGAAGAGATTTCTGATTTTTCTGCCAGTCTTGGAACAAATCCCCACGTGTTGAAATCATTTTCGCAAAGTGTGTCTTGTACGTAACGGCTGAAGTAGCGCGTGTACAAGTCATGTTTCATGATCGGGTGTAAGCTTTCAGGCTCTGCACCTAAGTGGTAATTTAAAACTCCGCCTTTTGGTGCGTTTGCATTTGCTTCAGTCGCATTTGCAGCGCCGGCAAACAGGCTCAGTCCTAATAAAATGCCCATTACATTTTTCATATCTAAATCCCCTTATAAAAGAATTTTTAACTACATGAAACATGATCGAATTGAGCTAAATTTTCAACGTTTTCTAAAAATGTTGCGATATGTTAGTGATCTGATATTATTTATTTTTTCGGAATTATGGACTAACTCATTGATATTGTTTTTATTCACAAAAACATTCATCAGAAGACTGAGCAGAAAACTGAGCAAATTAAGCGAAAAACAAAGGCGTAAATATGTCCGACAATCAAAAATCTACTAAGAAGTTCGACCCTACAACGACGATCTCTTCAGAGTTCGGAATCTTCGGAATCCCTCTCAGCGAAGCCGAAAGCCGCCTCGTGCTGTTACCTGTTCCATGGGAGGTCACAACCTCTTACGGTAAAGGAACTTCAAACGGCCCACGCATTATTCGCGAAGCTTCTGAGCAGATCGATCTTTTCGATTTTGAAACTAAAAACGCCTACGAAGCAGGCTATTTTATGCGCGAGATTTCTGAAAAAGTTCTGGCCGACAGCCAAAAATACAAAGAACTTGCGCAAAAAGTAATCGCTTTAAAAACCGAGCAGTCTACTGACACAGAAACCATCACAAAGCTAACAACAGAAGTAAACGCGGCTTCAAAGCGCTTAACCGAGTGGGTTTACCAGCAAACTCAAGAAATCCTCAAAGCCGGCAAGCTTTTCGGTTTAGTGGGCGGAGACCACTCCTCACCACTTGGCGCGATCAAAGCCATCTGCGAAGCCCATTCAGCTAACGGCAAAAGCGAAGTCGGTGTACTTCACATCGATGCTCACTCAGATACGCGCAAAGCTTATCAAGGCTTCGAACAATCGCACGCCTCTATTATGTATAATGTAATGAATCTTCCAACGCCGCCGAAAAAATTAGTTCAGGTGGGCATCCGTGATTTCTGTGAAGAAGAATATGACTATGTTGAAAATCACGCTTCAATTAAAACTTTTTTCGATATCGGTATTAAGCAAAGATTATTAAAAGGCGAAAGCTGGTCATCTGTTGCAAGCGACATCATTAGCGAGCTTCCGCAAAAAGTTTATATTTCATTTGATATCGACGGCCTGGACCCTCGCTACTGCCCATCCACCGGGACTCCCGTGATAGGCGGGCTTTCTACAGATGAAGTGTTTTTTCTTTTCAACCTTTTAGCCCAGTCCGGCCGTACAATTGTTGGATTTGATTTAAATGAAGTCTCAAGCGGAGAAGAAGAATTTTCAGAATGGGACGGTAATGTGGGCGCACGTATTTTATTTAAACTTTGCGGCTGGACCACCCTCACAAATAAATAGGTTTTTCTTAGCTGATCCTGTTATCCTGATTATAGGTTTTTTGCAAAAAACACGGAGGTTTTTTGGGACAGCTTTTTTCAATTTTTGCCGTTACATTATTCACATTGAGCTCAATTGCCCAGACGGGTTTAGGCTCAATCCCAAAAACCGACTTCTCACCGCTTATTGATCAGAATATCTTAGAGCAAGAGTTAACCGCAGAAGAAGTCGCTAAATCGACTCAATTTGCCTCTGCAGCTGAAGAAGATGATACTGCACTTGTTGAAAGCGTAAAGACTGTTCCAACCGGCAATGGCGAAGCTGCTTTAGCAGCCCAAAAACAGGCTGAAGAGCAGAACCAGGCCAGCGACGGCACCCGCAAACCGGCTAACGAAAAAGACTTCCAGTTAAAACTTCATCCAACGGGGTTAGCCAGCGCCAAACGCTACTTCCCACCGAAACCGCCTAAGCCACCAAAAGCAAAAGTAGTTAAAACCTCGAAGAAATCGGCAAAGGTAGCCAAGGCCGAAAAAAGCGAAAAGAAAACTAAGGTTAAAAAGTCTAAAAGTAATGGTCGATCAACGGCTTCTATCAAAAAGAAATCCAAAAACACGAAGTCGACTCGCAATTCTTCCTCTGTAAAAATTTAACCGCAAAAAAACAAAAGGCCCGCTAACTTAGCGAGCCTTTTCCCCTCGAACGAAATTTCTAATTCTAATTAGCGAGCGTATCTATTAGAAGGCTCGCTTGTTATCGAGCGTATCTATTAAAACGCTAGCTTGCTATCGAGCGTATCTACGATCCATTGATTCGCGGATCTCAGCGCCTTCGATGCTCAGGCGAGTCCAAGGAATTGCGCGAAGTCTTTCAACTTCGATCATTTCTTCAGTCTCTTCACAGTATCCGAAACCGCCATTTTCGATTCTTCCTAAGGCGCTTTCGATTTCATATAATTGTGTACGTAAACGGTCATTTAAGTTCAGCATTTCTTGTTCAGCTAACAGGCGCATAGTTTGGTCGGCTTCGTCGCCACCTTTCTCGCCAAGGTCTAATTTCTCACGGGCTTCTTTAACTCGGTTCAAAAGGTCCATTTTAGATTTCAGAAGTTTTTCTTTGCACTCTTTTACGAGTTTTTCAGAAATCTTTTCGGATACCTGTTTTACTTGAGTTCCTTTTGCCATTTTCCCTCCAGTGACAAAATTCCTTTTTAAGCTTCCTAATATCGGCATTCTCTGCCTAAAACTTAAGTTCCAAATTGGAACCGCCTTATATAAATTCATTATTGTAATTCTTGCAACAAAAAATCTTACAAAATATGAAATAGTATAACGCATTGATTTTACAGTAGGAATTTACAATCCTAAGTCGTAACGCAACGCCAAATTTTTGGCCAAAAGTCGAAAAAATGACTTTAACTTAAATGTTTAAGTCAAATTTATAAGTTTTTAAATCGATTTTATCCTGGATTTTTTACTCTAGAATGTGGATTTCCTGTGGATAAGGCCTTTTTCTCGGACTAATTTCGGTTGAGATAAGTCCAGAAATACTCACGGATAGTTCAAAAAAGCCCTGCTCACTATAAACTAAAATAACTAGAACCGGAGGTTCATTTGAATGTCTGCAGAAGAATTAAATTACATTCCTGAATATTTGCAGTCTGAATACAACATCACCGGTATCAATTTCAAAATCGATACAACTGTTCAGCACGAGCAGCGCACTTACTTCAGCTTTGAAATCAACAGAGCCAACGCTCTAAAAATTTACGACAGCCAAATGGCGCGTCTTCGCAACTTTCACTCTGGAACCGTAAGAACTCCCGAACAAATCCAGGAACATCAGCGTATCGCAAATTGCATGCTGGCGAATTACACTGTTTCCAACTTCTTAGCGGACTTCTCGGCATCAGATCAGTTTAATTTTAAATTCCCCGTGTCTAATCAGGTTCGGAATATCAATCTGCAAACAGGATCTGTCAGCTCGCAACCCCGTTGCGAAATCTGGGGCCAGCACGCTGAAGCTGTTTTCGCAAACGATTAAAAATTTTCAGATTTTAATCACTGAATAAATTTTTCGAATTCAGCTTTAACTTCGCCGGTTAAGTACGGAGTCAACATGCGCATCAAGTGGCGCTTCGCCTTTTCGACTGTTTTTTGACTTGGTTCGCGGTCTACAGTTTCAAAAAACTGCATGGCGCTGTTAGAAGATACAAACAAAAGCTCTCCTACGAATTCCATCTCGTTTTTGGATTTGATCGGAGTCATATAGCCTGACTTCACCCAGTGCTTGTAAAGCACGATCATCATAAGTCCCAGCTTCTTCAAGTGGGCGCGCCACAATTTTGAAAGCTCTGGGTCTTTTTTTCTTAATGTATAAAGCTCGCGATGAAAAAAGCGGTACTTCCAGTAAAGTTGCAGGTTTTTGTCGATAAATTCGACGAGATGAAACGATTGATTCTTTTTCGCCAAACGTGTCTCAGGCTTCCACACTTCAATCGTTTCCTGAGCTAGCCTTTTGAATAGTTCTCGAATGATTTGCTCTTTATTTTTATAGTGAAAATACAGGTTTCCCGGGCTCATTTTCAACTCGCGAGCGATATCATTTGTAGTCACTTCACTCGCAGTATTGGCATTAAACAGGTTTAATGAGCCTAATAGTATCCGCTCTTTTGTTTTCATAATGATATATTAAAACTATCTTTTGGGGGTTGAGAAGGTCTTTTTAACTGTGCTACAATTTAATTTTACACAGGATGTGGAAGCTGATGAATCATGGACGATTAAAGCCGGCACTCAAGCTGGCGATCAAAACAGGTGTTTTTCTAGCTGTCTCCTTAACTGCGTTTTATTTTTACGACACCGCTCCGACTACCAAACACAGTTCAGAAATCTTCGAACCGCGTTTGATATCGCGCGAAGAAATCTCAGGCTCCCTTTCAAACTACATTTTAAAAAATCAGTTCCCTAATCAAATTGCTTTAGGTGCCGGCTCGGCTTCTCCCTTATACAAAATTGGCTACACTCTTGACGAAGAAATGCAGGACTATGCGCGCCAGTTGCTAACCAACTACAAACCGGATTACGCAGCGATTGTTTTAATGAATGCCCGCACCGGCGAGATCCTGACGCTTTCAAGTTTTGAGCGCCACAAAAAATATGACAGTAACCTGGCATTAAAAGCGTCTTACCCTGCTGCCAGTATCTTTAAAGTGATCACGGCAGCAACCGCAGTTGATAAAGCCGGTGTCGAGCCTGAACAGCGAATCGCCTTCAACGGCGGAAACTACACCTTATACAAAAAAAACGTTCTGTCAGACAAAGTGAACCGTTGGACACGCTTTATCACCTTAAAAGAAGCGTTCGCCCGTTCGATCAATACAGCTTTCGGCCGCCTAAGCTTAGAAAAACTTAACCCGCTTGATCTTCAGGATTACGCCAACCGCTTCATGTTCAACCAGGAAATCCCGACTGATTTCGAAGTTGAGCGAAGCGTCGCTTCGGTTCCCGATGAAAAAGGTTACGAGTTAACAGAAGTAGCTTCAGGGTACAACCGCTTCAACACATTGAGCCCGGTACATGCCGCTCTTATCGCTTCTACTATTATCAATGAAGGCAAAATGCCAACGCCTTACTTGGTTAAAAATATTCACAACGATAAAAACGAACTCGTTTACTCGGGCGACAACATTCACGAACTTGATATCACCCGTCAGATCATTGCCCCTAACTCTGCAGAAAAAGTAAAAGAGATGATGGAGCAAACCGTTCTGACAGGAACTTCCAGAAAAACTTTCAGACAACTCGTGCGTGACCGCAACTTCCGCCAGATTGAAATGGGCGGTAAAACCGGCCACTTCACCGGCACAAACCCTAAAGGCCGCACCGACTGGTTTGTTGGGTACGCTTCTGACGGTGACGACCGCATTGCCATTGCAGCCATTACCGTTAACGTTGAAAAATGGACTGTTAAATCATCTGCCCTGGGCGAGATGATGTTCCGCAAATACTTCAACGCTAAAAAAGAAGAAAAGCTGGCCGCCGCTGTAGAAGCTAAAAAATTGGCTGAACCCGCAGCTCTTACAGAAAACTAATTTAATCTATTCCACAGTAATCGCCGCAAAACCGCCGCCAGGTGTGCGCAAGTTTGTGGTTTGCCCCTGATAAAGTCTCGCGATAACTAACTGCAATTCGTCCTGATAGGCAAAACAGCGCAAATCGTATTTTAATTTTTGCTCTTGCCCCTGATAATTCACATCAATTTCTGAAGGCACCGACAACTGTTGAGCAATAAAATTCTTAGAGTAAATTTCATCAAAAAGTTTCCGGCTGATAGAGGCCGCTTTGTAAGCCTGCTTACTGCCGAACGAGTTCTTTGGTTTTATAAATAAATTTTTACGCTGCTGCCAGATCTGATCTTTATCAGCTTTACCTAAATCGAAAACAGGAAGAAGGCTTGAAGGTTTTTCGATGTCACTTTGTTCATTCCAGTCAAGCAGGCGCTGCTTATCCGCCAGCAAAAAATATTCATACGAATGCGGAGAAAAATTTTTGTTCCGGTTAAACAGTTCGCGCAAAGGTAAATTATTTTCAAAGTAAAAATCAGTATTGCGATTATAAATAAGGTCAGCGTCCTTCAGCTTTTCAGCCTCTGAAGAATCCGTAACTGCACAAGTGATCCCGTGTTTATTAAAAAGTTCTTTGTAAATTAAAAATTCAATATACAGCCGCTGCTCATTGGGCTTGTCATCAGTGATCTGCAATTTTTCAAGTTCGCGCCCCGCTAACGCCGCTTCTTGCTGAAACATTTTAATCAAAGAATTTTCATCAAACCCGCCCGGAACCAGGGGTAAGTTCAGATACTCATACATCTCTAAACCCATAGCTAAAAACGCCGCATTGGTATTGATCTCGATCAGCTCTGGCTTGCCGTCTGAGTTAATATGAAAATCATAACTCATACACACCGAATAATTTGCAGGCTTAGTCAGGCCGAACTTCTCATACTGATCTGCCAGCTTTTCTTCGCCCCACGCACGGAGCTTCCAGTAAGATTTAATTTCATTCTTAATCATCGCAATTTGTGCAGATGAAAGTTTAACCTGAAACGGCGATAGTAGCTGATCGGCCACGTTGTTTTGCAAAGTTTCTGCCGCCAGACGCGGGTATTTTTTCTGTAAAAAAGAGACGAAACTTGCTTTCATTTCCATGGTCAATTATTGTTCTCATACCCAAGAGGTGTAGACAATGAAAACTATCAAACTTGCGACTTGGAACGTAAACGGCATCCGGGCTTCTTACGATAAAGGCCTGTCTCAGTACGTTAACGACTATTCTCCTGACATTCTATGCCTGCAAGAAACCAAAGCACACAAAGATCAGGTCGAGCCGGCTTTGCAAACCCTGGGTTACGCCCACAGCTACTGGTCATCAGCAGAACGAAAAGGCTACTCAGGCGTGGCTACCTTCACGAAAGACCATCCAAAAAAAGTTTTAACAGCTTTCGATGACCAGGGTTACGACAAAGAGGGCCGCGTACTGTGGACTCAGCACGAAAAGTTTGATCTCTACAACATCTACTTTCCAAACGGCGGATCAGGCGAAGACCGTCACTTGTTCAAACAAAAATTTTTAAAAGATCTCGTCATGCATTTAAAATTCGAATTAAAACGCGGGCGCGAGATCGTCCTCGTCGGTGACTACAACGTCGCTTACCTGGATTTTGACGTTCATGATCCGGTTCGCTTATCAAAAGAATCGGGCTTCTTACCGGAAGAGCGCGAATGGTTTAAAAACTTTTTAAGCTGCGGCTTTGTTGATGCCTACCGCCACTTTCACCCTGATAAAAAAGAAATGTACTCGTGGTGGTCGTACCGGGAATTGGCCCGTGAACGCAACAAAGGATGGAGAATCGATCACATCTGCGTGTCTCCGAACCTGGTGCCGCACCTTACAATCTGCGATATCCAAATGAACCAGGGCGGCTCAGACCACTGCCCGGTCATCGCAGAATTCAACTTTTAATCGGATTTTTTCCTCTGTATACCGGGCGAACTTTCCGCCTGAGTGTTTAAAAATACGCCCCAGCACCAGAGTGCGTGAAAAGACTAGTTCAAAGTTTGTTGCTGAGACTGAGCTAACATATTTTTTCGCATTAATGAACACTCAACAACATCAACACCGGCGTTAATGTATGAATCACCTGGCGTGCGCGCTTTAAATGATTTCACGCATGGGCCGTAATCAAAATCTTTTACCAGCTCACTCGAGCGTAATCCCGGATATTTTTTGTCTGCACGCTCTAACGGATTCACATACAAATCTTCTTCGCGCATTTCTTCGGAATCTTTGGCCAATTCA
>JAJFMT010000072.1 GCA_020696855.1 Pseudobdellovibrio sp. | reverse complement strand
CGATTCGTTAAGTGGATTTTTGTTTTTAATTCTGCTTTCAAGATGGACTCAAAAGCGGCTCCAACGCAGATTCTTAAAGCCGGAAGAAATTTCTGAAGGGCTTAAACAGGCGCACTTCGGTATGGCCTGGCTTTCCGGCGAGCTGAAACCGAAACATTTTTTTCAGAATGCAGTAATTCCTGCGGGAGCGCGCCTGGCCAGTGGTGAAGCGGTTCTCAAAATATCGAAGCTATTACCTGAAACAGGCTTCGGAGAACTTCTTGAAAAGGTTCAGAAGTTCAGTTTAAGCAAAAACCGGGTTGTATCTTTGGCTGATAAGTGGGCGCAGTGGCTACTGGCAACAGTATTCGCACTTGCTGTGATTTTTTTAATTGCGTACTGGAACATTTCTTCTGAAGACGCCATCAAGAGATCGCTGGCACTTATTATTCTGGCATGCCCGTGCGCAATGGCGTTTGGTACTCCGCTGGCAATGGCCTCGGCTTTGCGCCGCTCTAAAAGTAAAGGGCTTGTAGTTCGAACAGCAAATATTTTTGAGAGTGTTACGAAAGTAAAAACAATCGTATTTGATAAGACCGGAACATTAACGGACACTGAATTATCACTCATTGAACCGGCAAAATTCATTCCGCTTGAAATTAAGCAAATCGTTTTAACACTTGAAAATGTTTCTGTTCACCCGATTGCATTTGCGTTCAGAAAAGCTTTCAGTGATGCCAGCCCACTTCCTGTTGCGACCGCGGTTTCCGAAAGGCCGGGCAGAGGTGTTTCAGGGTATATAAACGGGAAGTATTACGAATTAAAAAAATCGATTACTCATAATTCTGTCACAGGGTGCGAGTTGTTCGAGAACGGAAGATCCATTTTTGACTTTACATTTGATGCCGCAATAAAACCGGAAGCCGCAGAAACAATTTTAAAGTTACGTTCACAAGGATACAACCTGTTACTGGTTTCAGGAGATAATGCAGCTTCTGTCGAGCGTCTGGGTTTCAGTCTTGGCTTTAAACGCACAGAAATCTTTTCTGAGATGTCTCCTGAACAAAAAGGCCAACTGATCCGCGATATCAATAATTCCATGATGGTCGGCGACGGTATTAATGACAGTGTGGCGTTGATGAATGCCACTGTAGGCGTCGCTGCTTCAGGAGGAATGGAATCGGCGCTAAGAAGCTCCGATGTTTTTCTTGCTGATAGCGGGCTAAAAGGCGTCGCTGATTTGCTTGAGATCAGTAAAGATTCGTTTGCGCTTATTAAACAGAACTTAACCATTTCACTTCTTTATAACTGCGCCGGTGCGGCTTTAGCGCTGGCCGGTTACATCAATCCGTTTGTAGCCGCGCTTCTAATGCCTGTCAGCAGCGGATTCATTCTCCTGAGCACCTATTTAAGGGGGAAAAAATGAATATTTTGTATTTTATGATTCCGGTTTCACTTTTATTAGCTGCCGGCTTTGTAACGGCATTTGTCTGGAACGTCCGAACAGGGCAATTGGATGATGTTGAAACTCCGCCACACCGTGTACTTGAAGATTAGGAGAAGATGATGAGTCAAGTTGATAACAATCCTAAAAATTTTGAAGAAATTTATTACGATGACGACATCGTTAAAAAATTTATTCTGGCGACGATGGTTTTTGCCGGTGTTGCATTTCTTGCGGGATTAATGGCGGCTTTGCAGCTGGCCTACTGGCCAATGAACATGAATATGGAGTGGCTGACTTTCGGAAGATTAAGACCGCTTCACACGAATGCGGCGATTTTTGCATTTGCAGGCAACGCCATCTTTGCCGGAATTTACCATTCAACGCAAAGGTTACTGAAAGCGAGAATGTTTTCTGATTCACTCAGTAAGATTCACTTTTGGGGCTGGCAGCTGATTATCGTCGCGGCCGCAATTACTTTACCGCTTGGATACTCGCAGGCAAAAGAATACGCCGAACTGGAATGGCCTATTGATATCGCTATTGCCGTTATTTGGGTTGTATTTGCGATTAACTTTTTCGGAACCTTGTGGAAGCGCCGTGAAAAACACATGTACGTGGCTCTTTGGTTTTATATTGCCACCATCATCACCGTCGCTGTTCTTCATATTGTAAACTCAATTGAAATTCCTGTTTCGCTGTTTAAAAGTTACCCTGTGTATGCCGGCATTCAAGATGCCCTGGTGCAGTGGTGGTACGGTCATAATGCTGTGGCCTTCTTTTTGACGACTCCGTTTTTGGGTCTGATGTATTATTACCTTCCGAAAGCAGCGAACCGCCCGGTGTATTCGTACAGACTTTCTATTATTCACTTCTGGGCATTGGTTTTTATTTATATCTGGGCCGGCCCGCATCACTTACTGTACACGGCACTTCCTGAATGGGCGCAAACGCTTGGAATGGTTTTCTCGGTTATGTTATGGGCGCCTTCATGGGGCGGTATGATCAATGGACTTCTTACCTTAAAAGGTGCATGGCATACTCTGCGAACAGACCCGATTATCAAATTCTTTGTTGCTGCACTGACTTTTTACGGAATGGCCACATTCGAAGGGCCACTGTTGTCGATTAAAACTGTCAGTGGTCTTGCGCACTATACTGACTGGATAGTAGGTCACGTACATGGTGGAGCGCTCGGCTGGAACGGCTTTCTGACTTTCGCGATGTTTTATTATCTGGTGCCGCGTTTGTGGAACACTAAATTGTACTCTGAAAAACTGGCAAACATTCACTTCTGGATCGGCTTTCTTGGAGTAATGGGTTACTACGTTTCGATGGTCGCAGCCGGAATTACCCAAGGCCTGATGTGGAGAGCGATCGGGGCTGACGGTAAACTGATTTACCCTGATTTTGTCGAAACTGTAACAAAGATAATTCCGCTTTACTGGGCGCGTGCTTTTTCAGGAACGCTTTTCATAATTGGTTTTGCAGTGATGGCTTACAACATCTATAAAACCATCAAAGCAGCACCGGCTTCGCAGCCTGTAGCTGTTAAAGTCACAAGCAACATGAAGGTTCAGGAAACATCAACTGAAACTCACAGAGCTCTTGAAGGTGCCGCGACAACTTTTTCTGTGCTGACGCTTCTTGCGGTGTTAGTCGGTTCAGTTATTGAGATTTACCCGACGTTGTCTTTGCACAAGTACGTTCCTAAAGATGTGCAAAC
The DNA here is from genome assembly GCA_020696855.1 of Pseudobdellovibrio sp. Taxonomy (GTDB): domain Bacteria; phylum Bdellovibrionota; class Bdellovibrionia; order Bdellovibrionales; family Bdellovibrionaceae; genus Pseudobdellovibrio. The sequence continues at coordinate 9,176 of JAJFMT010000072.1, read as the reverse complement.
TGTTCCTTATTCTCAGCTGGAACTTGCAGGTCGTGATATTTACATTCGTGAAGGATGTTATGTTTGTCACTCGCAGCAGATTCGCCCTATGGCGGCTGAAGTGCTGCGCTACGGGAAACCGTCTACAGTTGCGGATTCCATGTATGACCGTCCGTTTCAGTGGGGCTCAAAAAGGACCGGGCCGGATTTAGCACGGGTAGGGAAAAAGTATCCTGACTTCTGGCACTTTCGTCACATGATTGATCCGCGGGCGACCACTCCGAATTCAATTATGCCGGCTTATCCTTGGCTTGAGAGACATAAAATTGATTTCGTAAGCCTGAGAAAAAAATTAAGTGTCATGCAGAACTTAGGCGTTCCGTACACAGATGAAGAAGTCGCCAATGCCGACATTCAGGCAGAAAAAGACGCGAAGAAAGTAGCAGCTGAGCTGAAGGCTCAAGGTGCGCCTGACAACTTACACGATAAAGAAATTGTAGCGCTCATTGCGTACTTGCAATCCATGGGTCAGAAAGAAAAGAAGAAGTAGGAGAATATATATGTTATCTGCAGGAGCAAAATTATTTACTGAAATCCCAATGGTGACCTTCGGCTTGTTTTTGTTTGTGTCAGCGTTTGTTTCGATCACTGCACGGACTTACTTCAGACCTTCTTCAAAAGAATTCCACCAGAATCTGGCTGCTATTCCGCTTCAGGAGGACAACAATGAGTAATCAGGATCAGGACAACCTTACCGATCACGAATACGATGGCATCAGGGAGTATGACAACAAGCTGCCAATCTGGTGGCTTGCAACTTTTATCGGTACGGTCATATTCGCTTTCATTTACTGGCTTCACTATGAATTTGCCGGCGGGCCTGACCTGCAGGCCGAACTTAAGATAGAGATGGAGCAACTTCAGGAAAAGACCGGGGGCCACGGCCACGATCACGGCACTGCAGTTGCTGTCAGCGAAGAAGAACTTTTGAAATTAATGACGAGCGCAGATACGGTTTCGAATGGAAAGCTTGCTTTCACTGGAAAATGCGCCAGTTGCCATGGCGATCAGTTGCAGGGACTCATCGGTCCTAACCTCGTTGATGAATACTGGATTCATGGAAAAGGAAGTCTTTCAGAAATTCACACCGTTGTTTCGCAAGGCGTGCCTGAAAAGGGAATGCCGGCTTGGGGTGCTATGTTGAAAGAAGATGAAATCAAATCAATAGTGGCTTACATCGGAAGTCAAAAAGGATCAAACCCCGCTAATCCGAAAGCTCCTCAAGGAGAAAAAGTTGTTAACAACTGACCGCCTTAACATGATCGATGAGTTCGGAAACCGCCGCATGATTATTCCTGCGGAGGTGAAGGGGCGTTACCGGCAGTGGAAAACAAAGATTCACTTTGTTTTACTTTTGATTTTTTTGTTGCTGCCGTGGGTTCAAATTGACGGAACTCAAGCGGTGCTCCTTGATATTCCGAACAGACACTTCGAACTTTTCGGATACGTCTTTCTTTCGCATGATTCACCTCTGCTGTTTTTTCTTCTGATTTCATTTGCAATGGCCATCATGCTGGTAACGGCGTTATGGGGCCGCGTGTGGTGCGGCTGGGCCTGCCCTCAAACGGTGTTTATTGATTCTGTTTACAGAAAAATCGAGTATTGGATAGAAGGCTCTTATATCAAAAGACGCCGCTTGCACGATGGCCCGCTAACCAGTGAGAAATTTATCAAGCAGACTTTAAAGTGGATGGCGTTTGCCGCGGTCAGCTCTGTGTTTGCACACAGCTTTGCGGCGTACTTTACCGGAAGCCGCAAATTGATTGAAATGATGCAAACTAATCCGGGCGAAAACTGGACATACTTTGCCATGATCTCGTTTTTTACGGGTTTGTTGCTTTTCAACTTCGGGTGGTTCAGAGAACAATTCTGTATCATTATGTGTCCGTACGGCCGGTTTCAGGGAGTACTGATGGACAATCAAACCTACAACGTCACGTACGATGTCAGCAGGGGCGAACCAAGAAAGGGTATTTCAGAAAGCGGTGGCAAAAAAGGCGATTGCGTTTCGTGTAACCGCTGCGTTCAGGTGTGCCCGACCGGTATTGATATCCGTAACGGTTTGCAAATGGAGTGCATCGGTTGCACCGCCTGCATGGATGCCTGTGACGAAATTATGATGAAAGTCAAAAAGCCAGAGGGATTGATTTCTTACCGGCCGGCGCTCGAATCTAAAAAAGTAAATTGGTTCAGGCCGCGTGTAGCTGCTTATTTTATTATACTTATTTTTTCTCTCGGGGGATTCGCTTACGGTGTGAATAGCCACCGGTCGTTTTCTGCGATCTTTCTGAAAACAGCTGAAGAGCCTTTTCAGATCACTCCTGATGGAAGAGTTTTGAATCACTTAAAGGTGAATCTTCACAATCAGGCTAAAAAAGATTTGCGTCTCAGAATTTCGGTTAATGAAAAAGAAAAGTTTCTGCTGACCCAGGCAGGCGAGGCGCACACGGTAGAAGCAGGAAAAACTTCTCTGGTGCATTTGTTTGTCGGATTTGAAAAGAACCGGTTAACTTCAAACGGCACTGTAAAAGTTCAGTTTATCATTGAAGAGCTGAATTCTCATGAAATTCAAAAATACGAGACACAGCTTATTGGGCCGTTGTCTACGCCTTAGGAAGAAAAATCGTAAATGTAGAGCCTTCGCCCGGCTTACTTTGAACTGTAATATGGCCGCCCCACGAATGAACCAGTTTGTAAGATGTGGCTAAACCAAGCCCGCTGCCGCGGCCGATTTCTTTCGTGGTAAAGAAAGGTTTAAAAATTTGGTTTAGGTTTTCATCTGAAATACCGCAACCGTTATCTTTAATCTGAATTCGGGCCATGGTACCTTTTATATCGGCTGACATTTGAATCACAGGCTCTGCAGGGTTTTGATCTTCGATCGCGTGAATAGAGTTCACCAACAGATTCAGTAACACCTGCGCCAGCGGCCCTGATTCGGCTTTTACAATCAGCGGAGACTCAATATTCAGGTTCAGCATTACCGATTTTCTTTTTATTTCAGGTTCAAGCAATGAAACGATGTCATTAATAACCTGATTTAAATTTACGTCTGCAGAATGTTCGGATTTGGATCCGCGCGCAAGGTGCAAGAGTGAATTTACGAGTTTCGCAATCCGGTCGATCTGAGTCACCACCACTTGCATGTCCTGTTTGATATCTTTGTTGTCGGATTTGCGTTCAGCAAGTTCCGCACGGCTGCGGATAATTCCCATTGGCGTACCGATTTCATGCGCCAGGCTTGAGGCAAGTAATCCTAAAGAAGCCAAACGGTCTTGTTGAAGGATCTGGGCCTTACTTTGGCGAAGCTCTTCCATGTCTAATGCATGTTTAATTGAATATCGTATCGAGCGCTCCAGCAAGGGAGCATTGATTTGATCTTTGATAAGGTAGTCGGCTGCACCCACTTGCATGGCCTGCAGATCTAAATCGAAATCACTGTGTCCGGTCAAAAAAATGGTCGGGCAGTTGATTCCGGACTTATTCATTTCATGCAAGAGCTCTAACCCGGTATTGGCGCCTAAGCGAAAATCCAGAAGGCAGGCATCAAATTTTTCATTTTTGAGTGATTGAAACCCTTCTTCATACGAAGACTTCCACACAAGCTCGTATTGAGTGCGCGGAATCTCGGCGAAGATGTCACGAATGTTAATGTAATCATCTTCGTCATCATCAATAAGAAGGATTCTGAATTTGCTAATAATCAGACTCCGGGCGCGGGTTCGGGTCAGGCAGTTCGACGATCTCGAACCAGTAGCGGCCAAGATCGCGCATAGTTTGAACCAAACGATCAAACGCAATCGGCTTCGTAATAAAGGAATTCACGCCAAGATTGTAAGTTTTAAAAATATCTTCTTCAGCTTTTGAGGTTGTTAACACCACAACAGGAATCTGACGTAGGCGCGGGTCGTTCTTGATTTCTTTCAGAGCTTCGCGGCCGTCTTTTTTCGGCATGTTCAGATCTAAAAGAATTAGACCCGGAAGCGGATGGCCTTTTTCGATCATGCGGTGCAAGCTTCTCATCAGCTCTTCACCGTCATGAACAAATTGCAGCTGATTTAAAAGCCGGCTTTCTTGCAAAGCCTCTTTAATCATTTGACAGTCATCTTGATCATCATCGGCGATTAATATCGGTACTTGATTTTTTATTTTCATACAGAACTTCCTGCATTTTGTTTTAATGGTAAAGTGATAATGAAGCTAGAGCCTTCTCCTACACGGGACGTCGCAGTAAGAATGCCGCCGTGCCTGTCGGTAATTTTACGGCAGACAGCCAGTCCAATCCCTGTTCCTTCGTATTCATGGCGGCCGTGAAGGCGCTGGAAAATAGTAAAGATCCGGTCAAGATACTTTTCTTCAAAACCGATTCCATTGTCGGTCACTGTGATTTGGCAGGCCGGCTGACCGAGGGGAGACCCATTTAGAAGCTGCGAAGTGACGGCTACATCCGGTTTTCTGTCTGCAGGAACAAACTTTAAAGCATTGCTGATCAGGTTTTGAAACAGCTGACGCATCTGGGTTGCATCTGCATCGATCGTCGGTAATGGGTCTATTTTAACTGTACCGCCGGATTGCTCTAACCGGACTTCGAGATCAGAAACTACATCATTGAGCACCTGGTTCAGATCCACCTTTACAAACGGCTGAGCTTTAGTTGTCACGCGTGAATAAGTCAGAAGATCGTTAATGAGGACGCGCATGCGCTGAGCAGAGGACTGAATTCGGTTAAGATAATCAACGGTTTCAACCCGCAGTTCGTCTTTTGCTTTAGTCTGCAGTCTGTCGGCAAACGACAGAATTTTTCTAAGCGGCTCCTGCAGGTCATGTGCAGCGACCGAAGCAAAATCCTGAAGCTCCTGATTACTGACTTCCAGTTTTTTTGCGTACACTTTCAGTTTCTCTTCAGCCAGCTTGCGCTCGGTGATTTCGTAACGAACAGAAACATACTGAACAGGCTTGCCCTGATCATTCATAAAAGGAACAATCGTTGTGTTAACCCAATAGTAGGTTCCATCTTTTGCGCGGTTACGGACTTCGCCTTCCCATGTGTGCCCGTTAGCGATTGTTTTCCACATATCAACGAAGAATTCCTTACTGTGATACCCGGAATTAATAATTCGGTGGTTTTGCCCCAGTAACTCTTCCTGGGTGTACTTTGAAATCGCGCAGAATTTCTTATTGACGTAAGTGATCGTGCCTTTTTGATCAGTGATGGCCACGATGGCCGCCTCGTCAATCGCAGATTTCAGATGGTCGAAGTCAGAACCTTTAAGGCCATTAGTTGCCATTTTCTTCCTCCTGCGGCTCCTGCACGTCATCCGCTACCATTCCATAAAGTCTTTCTTTGCGGTAAAGAGTTCTGCGGCTAACGCCAAGAATCTTCGCGGCTTCATCTTTACTGTCGTTAACTTCGCTCATGACAAGCTTGATATATCTTTCTTCGAGCTTTTCAAGAGTGGGCCTGTCGGCGTGAAGCTGTTCGACACTGTGTTTTGCTTCTTCTAGAGCACTGTCAAGGATGACTGCTTTTTCAATACGTTCAGTACGGGTTAGTACCATTGCGCGTTCAATTACATTTTCAAGTTCGCGCACATTGCCCGGCCATGGATGCGCCATCAGCACAGCCATAGCTTCGGGACTAATGGATTTAACCTGAGAGTTATGCTGAGCCGCAAACTTATTTATAAAACTTTCGACTAACAACGGAATGTCTTCCATACGCTCACGCAACGCTGGCACGCGCACCGGCACGACATTCAGACGGTAAAATAAGTCCTCGCGGAACTTTCCGTCTTTAACCATGATCCGCAGATCGCGGTGAGTAGCGGCAATAATTCTGACGTCTACATTTTTAAGCTGGCTTCCGCCCACAGGGCGGATCTGTTTGTCTTGCAGTACGCGAAGTAATTTCGCCTGCAGGGCCAGGCTCAGATCACCGATTTCGTCTAAGAACAACGTCCCTTTATCGGCTTCTTCGAATAAACCTTTTTTGTCGGCTACTGCTCCTGTGAATGAACCCTTCACATGACCGAAGAGTTCGCTCTCCAGTAAATTTTCTGGAATGGCCGTACAATTTAATGGGATAAACGGCTTGGATTTGCGCGGCCCGGAGTTATGAATGGCCCGAGCTACAAGTTCTTTACCGGATCCGCTCTCTCCGGAAATCAGAACACTGGCAGAAGCACCTGAAATTAATTTAATTAATTCGAACACTCCTGTCATCGCGGGGCTTTTGCCAATGATGGATTCTAAGCTGAAGCTTTTGTTCAGCTCTTGTTTTAAAATTTTATTTTCCTGTTTGAGCTTTGATTTCTCAACAGCACGTTTCACGATAAGAACAAGCTCTTCATTTTTGAACGGTTTTACAATGTAATGATAAGCGCCGGACTTCATCGCTTCAATTGCGGTTTCAATTGAACCGAACGCGGTCATCATAATTGAAACGATTTCAGGATAATCAGCCTGAACCTTTTTTAAAAACATCAAGCCATCGATGTCTCTCATTTTGTGATCAGTGATAAGTATCTGAGGGCGGTCTGTTTTAAACTTTACAAGCGCTTCCGATGCAGAAAGATACTGAGCTACTTCGTAGCCTTCCAGAGTTAATAAATCTTTTACGACCCGGCCCATCTCGGCGTCGTCATCAACGACTGCAATTTTTTGAACTGTTCTCATTTTACCTCTACCAGCTACTAATCAATAGATATGCCACTGGCAGAAATGCAGCGGTTAAAGATCCGCATTCGCCAGGTTTGATTTGAGCGTTTTAAGAATCGATAAATCGTGACAACCTGGCAACTTAAATATTTATACTTTGACAAAATGTCACAAAAACTTGCCCTCTATTCAAATGTGGCGCATTTGACGGTGGCCGTAATCTTGTAATTTAAGCTGGCAAATAGTTTTTTAATCAAGGAGTTCAAATGAAAGCTATCCCAGTAATCCAGAAATACATGACTTACGTTCCTAAATCTATCGGCTTTGACCAAACCATCGCGCAAGCGAGCGAGTTCATGCGCAAGCTTCACTTGCGACATTTGCCGGTATTAAAGGGCGGCCAACTGATCGGAATTTTAACAGACCGGGATATCAATTTAGTCATGAGCTTCAAAGATGCCGACGCAGAAAAAATGACGGTTGAAGAAGCTTACACGCCAGATCCGTATTTTACTTCGCCGACTACACCGCTGAATGAAGTGGTTGCCCACATGGCAGAAAAAAAATTCGGCTGCGCATTGGTTGTTGATAACGGCAAGCTTGTCGGAATTTTCACAGAGACAGATGCATACAAAGCTCTTTCTGAACTTCTTGAAACCCGCCTGAAACACTAAGTGGTTTTGTGAACGGAATTCAGACTGTTTAACCTGGAGTAAATATGAAAATTATCATCGTGGCTGCATTTTTATTTTCTTTCAACGCTCAAGCCCAGGTAAAATCTGAGATGCAAAAGTTCTACAGTCTTCTGGAAAGAATTCAGAAATATGCATTTGATAAAACAGAGTATTTCAAAAAAGCAAATGAAGCTGAACTGGCGGAAGCCTTACGGCTCTTTAATGAAACAGTAAGCAAAATAAAGTCCGATAAAGCCGGTTCTCAGGACGACATGAAGTTCCGCCTGCAGCTGTTAAAAGAAGCTCTTGAACAAGCCGAAGCCGGCTTTAAAAAGGGGAATAAAGACTACAGCTTATGGGCGTTGCGGTCGTCGCTGAACCAGTGTTACAGCTGCCACACGCAAAAGTCGCTTGCAGGGACACATTACAAAATTTCTAACTGGGTAACTAAGTCAGACTATTTGAAAGCAGAATTTCTTTTCGTTGTACGAAATTATGACGAAGCTGTTCCGCTATATGAATCTGTTGTAGCAAAGTATCCTAAAACAACTTTGGATGAGGTTGAGAATTCCATTCAGAAACTTGTGTTTCATGCGGTGAGAGTCAAAAAAGACGAAGTCGCTACTTTAAACCTGATAGACCGTCTTTCTAAAAATAAAGAGTTGCCGAGATATATTCAAAACAGCTTTCAGGCCTGGAAGAAATATCTGGAAGTTAAAAAATACAAAGTGGCCGAAGACCGAAAGTTTGAAACGGCCAGTGATATAAGTGATTACATCTCTGATAGAAATGACTTGGCAGGGAGCTACCGCCTGGCTAATCAGCGGTACTTGCTGGATCTGGATACAACACAAAAGTTGTATGAATTATTCGGCGAAAGCAAAGATGTGAATCTAAAGCCTTGGCTGTTATACTGGCTGGCCTATCAGGAAAAAGATTTTCAGTACACAATGTTCGATAACTCGGCAGAGCTTTACTTGCGTGAGTGTATTGAAAATTACAGTAAGAGCCCAGCCGCCAAGCAGTGCCTGCAGCTTTACAAAGAGATGATCAGAGATTCATTCACAGGATCAAGAGGCACTTATATTCCGGAATCTGTTCAAAAGCAGTTTTTTCAATATGAAAAAATCATTGAAGGAAAATAATATGGAAAAAATTTATAGTACAAAGCTCATTACCGTAAGATCCGGAGCCAGCGTCAAAACCGCGTTGGACATTATGGCAGAACACCGGATTCGTCACCTGCCCGTTGTGAACAACGCGAAAGAAATTGTCGGAATGCTTTCTATTCAGGATTTGCAAACGGCAACGAAGTTTCAGGACAAACCGGTGGACTTATTTGCCAGCTATCCGGTGGAATACGTTCAAGAGCAGCAGTCTTTGTCTTCGGTCGCGTTTTTAATGCTGGATAAAAAAATCTCATCAGTGCTGGTTGTTAACGAAGACGAAGCCGTGGGAATCATCACAACGGATGATCTGCTTTTTCACCTAGCCACTTCTCTGGAAGAAAAAGAGAAACCACAATTAACGGCGGTACAAAAAAGCCTGGTCACTGTGGGTGAAATTTGCAGACGGCTTTCAGAGGCAGGAATATGAAAGAAGCTTTTTCGGCTAAGGAATTTTCAGCGCAGCCCAAAAAGCTGGACTTCGGTTATAAAGACTTTTCTTCCTAAATGGATTAACTTTAATATATGGCACGAATTCTACATGTTGAAGATCTTCCGGAGCTCGCGTCTTTACTGGGTGAAGAACTCACAAAGAAGTACGAAGTCAGGCACGCGCCTGATTTAAAAACGGCCCAAACCC
>JAJFMT010000154.1 GCA_020696855.1 Pseudobdellovibrio sp. | reverse complement strand
TGGCCGCTGTGGAATTCCCTTCGCGCAGATCAATTCGTGATGGCAGCGCCATTTCTGTTTCAGATCTGAACGGTGACCACGTTCCTGATATAATTGTAGGGAACGGAAAGTCGTTTGAAGTCTTTGAAGGGCGAAATAATAATTCTTACCTGAAAAAAACGGACTTTTCTGTTTTACCGTCTGAACTGAATTTACCCGAAGGCGCTTTGCTTTCGGCCGATTTTGATGCCGATAATAAAATTGATTTTATTGGCGGAACACTTAAGCAGTCTTTTGTCAGAAGTTTCAAAGATAATGTTGTTTCAGCGAAAGATTTTTTACAAACAGTAAAACCGGCGGCTGGTGCCCGTGAATCGAATCCCTCATTTGATTCCAACACCCAAATTCAAAGCGCATTAGCAGTTGATCTGGATAGCAACGGTCCTATCGATGCCATCGGCGTTGATCAGCGCGGAGAACTTCGGTATCTGCTTAAAAACAAAAACTCACAGGAGTTTTGGGTTCCCGAAGCGCCGTTAGCAGCAGTGGCGTTCAGCTTTGTTCAGCAGATAGAAGCAACAGACTTAAATAACGATACCTACAGCGATGTTATTGTGGCTGATTTGAACTTATCTGAATTTTCACGTCTCAATGCGACCTGTATGCGGCATTTCTCAATGAATATCTTTGGTGCCGACAACACAGGCTTAAAAATTTTCGAAGGCTCAAAAGATGGCTTAACGGCAGTTCCGTTTCAGGCCAATAACGGCACCGGTGACGGCGTCGCTGCGGTTGCGGTTTTTGATTATAACAATGACGGTATGTCTGACATTTATGTTGTTAACGGATTATGGTCGGGCGATAAACGCGGGCAAGAAACCGCAGAATTTTTTGTTGCTGTAAAGCGCGAAACCAGAGAAGCCATTTCACAGATGATCGGATTAGAAAATGCCACTGGTTTTTTTAACTTCCTCAATACCTTTAAAGGCCGCATAACTGATTTTACGGATGCGTCTTCCATTACAAAAACTGAAGAGCGGCCGTCGCTGGCAGGCTTTCAAAGAAACCGGTTATTCCGTAACAACGGCGATGGCACTTTTACCGACGTGGCCTACATAGAAGGAATTGATTCTGAAGCCGACGGATATGCCGTTGCTGTTTTAGACGCCGACCGCAACGGTGCCATGGACGTGCTTTTGCGTAACGCTAATCCGGCCGAAGGCCAAAAAAAGCGATCTGCAATGCAACTCTTCAAAAACACAAATCCTTCCGGTCATGGTGCGGTTGTCTTTGAGTTAAATCCTGTTGATATTCAAAAATCATTGGCGGGGTTAACCGTGAATGCAGTATCAGGAAAGCGAAAACAGGTTTTGTATATGACTGGCACTAACAACAAATCCAACTCGCAAAAAATTATTCACGTTGGAACGGGTAAAAGCGGCCTGTTACCAAAAGCCGAATTTAAGTGGCAGGATGGCAAAACAAAATCTTTCAAAAATTTAAAGACCGGCTATCACAAATTGCACTGAGGACTTGGCGAAATCGAATTCAGATGCGGAGCCAGAACTGTTTTAAGCCTTCGTGCAACTTCTTCATAAATAACCGGTGTCGGGTGGTTGTCATAGGGTAAAAAGTTAACAACAACCCCGGCCTCTTGCTGTTGTTTTATGTAATCCGTAACATCCACTTCAATAACCGGAAACTGAAGTTCTTTATTCATTTCATTTAAAAGTTCTTTAGATAAAGCAGCTTCACCGTAGTTAATTGTGCCCAGAATATACTTGCTGCCTTTAAACTGCCGCTCAATTTCATATTTAATTTCTTTTTGGATCTCAACGAACTCAGCCATCTTTTCTTTTTTACTGAAGAACGAAAAATCCCCGAACTTATCCACAAAAAAGTTCATCGAGCTGAAAAGCCACGTCAGGTAGTTCCTGTACGGGTAGTACTGTGCAAGGTTTCCGTCATATTCCAGTCTTCCGGTCTCTGCGTTCCTACTGAAGTGAGCGCGGTTAAAAACGGCAGAACTTTCCAGAGTAGGAATAGTTCTTGTAAATCCATCAGCTTCCCAGAAGAAAACAAATAAGGTCGGCTTGTCTCCGAGGTGCTTTTTTAGTTCTCCGCTTTTGAGCAGTAAAAAAAACTGCACATAATGGCCGGTAAAAATTCCGTAATTATATACAGCCCAGCTGGGAATTTCCTTTTTGACTCTGGCCGGAACACTTTCATTGTCTGAAACACCGTAACCAAAAATCTTAGAGCTGATAAACATGCCGATTTGCCCGCACTTTGTGTCTTGCGGTTCACATTCCGGCTCGTTACAGCGGCGGCCGAATTCGTCAGTGTTGGCAGGCACTGAAAAAACATTTTTGTCGTTATAAATCATTTTTAAATGGCCACGGTAATTTTTGTAATTGCGAAAGATCAAATACCGGTCGCCGGTATAGCGGTGGTCGCGGCTTTCGCTTAGGCCCGGAAAGTCTGCTCGGTCCAGCATGGAAGGGGGGCTCGAAGGATCCCACTCGCGAGGCTCAGTTAATGGCAGTGAGGTTTCAATTTTACCCTCTGGAAGTTTTTTGCTGTTAACGCCGAAAATGACAGCTACAACTCCCAGATAAAGTAAAAATGAAACGCAAAACAAAGCGGACCATTTTAAAATGAAAACAATTAGCTTTTTCACCAATATCAAATACTAACAACACTTCAAACTGTTTGCAGCTTCAATTTGAAAAAGTCTAAGCCTTAACCGTTGTAACCGAGGTTTCCAGAAGTTTTTTAGTTTGCCAGTAGGCTTTTTGAATAATCTCTTCGGCTAAGTGCATTTTTGCGGGGCCAGAGCGGGGAATGTTTTTAAGTGACACAACAAAACGGTTATCAACCTGCTTTACAGAGTGTGGCTTTCCGAAGCAATGCGCAAGCACGCGGCCTTTATGTTGCGGAAACCTTTCAAAGAGACCGCCATCCACGAAAATTTTGTCCTGAATTTTTACGGGCTGAAACAATCCCGGAAACGCGCTTGAACCGCGCACGGCCGCGCAAAGATCACCGGAGCTGAGATTTTTAAAACGTAACCCGAAAATATCAAACACGGTGACTTCGAACGGCAGCTTTAGGTCCCCGAAGCTTGAAGGCAAATATTTTAGTAAAAGCTCGTGATACTTTTTACCTTTCAGTAAACCGAAGCCAAAGCCCGGATCCCAGAAATCTTTTCGCTGGATTTCAAGCACGATCTTTTCAACATCGGTTGCGCTGTAATCGTTTGCCAGCATGGCACCCACTATCGCACCGGCACTGGCACCATAAATTTTTTTGGCTTTTAAGCCGGCTTCTTCAATGGCTTTAACAAAGCCTACATGCGCATAGAAGCCGAAGAATCCGGCCCCTAAGTATAATTCAAACGGTTCGTCGTGCAGCCATTCTTTTACCGTTAGAGACATTACTGAATCTCCAGAATCACATATTCTTTGCCGTTTAAAATCACTTCGTCATCGAC
>JAJFMT010000071.1 GCA_020696855.1 Pseudobdellovibrio sp. | reverse complement strand
GTATAAGACGTCTTTTTCAGCGTCTCGACAACTTCAGGAGTTTTGAATTCCGGGTCAGATGAAATTTCGATGATGTACTGGTTCGCTCCTTCTACCGGATCCCATTCGAAAACAACGTTTTTCTTTCGCAGAATTTGCGCTTCTGCGCTGTGAACATACAAGAAAAATAATTTTTGCTGAACGAATCTAAATAACGGCTGCCAGATTTGAGTCGAATCTTTTTTGACTGAAGGTTCAGGCTTAGCCGGCTGAGTTGATTTTTCAGAATCCGACTTCGGTTTTTCGTTTTCAGATTCTTCAATCAGTTTCGGAGTTTTTAACTTCGGAGCCGCCAGCGTATCATGGCGCAGATAAACTTTGCTTTCATAAAGTGACGGCACTTTAAAACCGTCAGCGTCTTTTGCTTCAATCTTCCAGACGATATCCTGCTCTTGATCAAACTGCAGGGCCTTGAAGTTTTCGTTCACTTCGTAACTTTGGCCGTTACTGAGCTTTAAGTTATAAGACTTAAGCGAATTCTCACCTTCCCAGATGAACTCCATGGGCTTACCAATAGCAATTCGGTCCCGTGGCAGCGGTTTTTTTAAATAGATCTTCGGAGCTTTCTTAACTTCTATTTGCTTAGGAGACGAAATCCCGCTGGCGTCTTCTAACCGGATTTGATAATTGCCCGGCTCTAACTCCAGTTCAGCTGTCTGGCCTTTGATAGTTTTTGTCTGCGGCTCTTCCTGCTCGCCCGGTTTAGAAATTTTTAACTGCTGCGCCTGACCCTTCCATTCAACGGCCACTTTAGCTTTGTCATCAGCCGTGTATATTCGTTCTGTCAGCGGGTTGTTCCACTTCAGTTCTAACGATTTTTCAATCGTTTCAATTTTTTTATCATCGCCGAGCTTAATAATTTTGGATTCAACTAAATCTTCTTTGCCTTTTTCAGTATCGAGTGTGGCTTTACCGGCAAGAACTTCGAATTCATAACCTTTGTCTTCTTTGCGTAACGCGATCTCTGCGCCTTTTTCCAGGTTAACAACCCAGTCAGCAGTTTCGATTCTTGAAATGTTGTAAGGGTTACGCGCTTTCAAATCTCCTTTAGAAAACCGCAAACGAATCTCTGCATTGGACTGTGCTTCAGGCTCTTCAAAAGTGACTAACGTGTTTTCGGCCATTTGCAGTTCGGTCTGGTCTTTCAGGTAAAGTACAGCTGAACTTTGCGCGAGCGTTAACAAAGAATCGCGGTAGTACAGCACATCATTTTGCTTCGCGGGCTCCCAGATTAAACTGTCAGAACTTCTTTTTTTAACGTCTTCCTGTGAACGAATGATATAGCCCGCTTCTACCGCGTTATTTTTTGATTTCGAAGAATTTAAAAACGGAAGATTTATAAGCTGCAAATCATACAAAAGCCAGATCACCTCAAGAACAAGGGCGACACAGATAATGATAATCCATTTTCTGTCTGAATTTTGAGAGCCGTCCCTGATGCTTTTCATTCTATTAAAGTGTGTCTTATTGCCCTTGTAATATCAAGAAAACCTAAGGTTTTACTGGCAGGAAAACCAGGGCTGTAAGAGGGCCCACTTTCAGCCTGTGTTTAATAATTTTACAGTCTAAAGGCCTACAAACCGGGTTAACAGGCCTAGCCCTTGCTTTATTAGAACCTTATGAAAAAACTCATATACCTAACTGCCGTAATGGCTCTGTTTTCTTGTGGCCAACAGCCAACAGGACTTAACCCGAAAAACCAGCTTGCTTCGAATGTATTTGTGTACGACCAGGCCGACACCCGCAATTTTGTTCTCAATCAACGCCTCAGCAGAGATCAGGTTCTCAGTTCAATTAACCGAATGAACGATTCTTTTAAATCATCTTACATCGGCTATGAAATCAAAAAACAACTGGCCGGCATGAGTGGCGATGAAGTATTTGCGAACTGCCGTGCAATGGTTCCCCAAAAAGATAGGTTTTTTGCTTTTGAGTACTATGACATCGTTTACAAGTGCCTGGCGCAGTTCAAGGATTCCCACATCAGCATCAAACGCGCGATGAGCCCGGCCTTTGTTTCAACTGCGATCGAGCAAACGATACTGGCTGAAAACAAAGTCATCATCATGCACGTCAGAAATAACGTCATTAAAAAATTCGAAGAAATGCAGAGTCTGCCCGAAGGAACTTTAGCAGCCGCTATTAAGCCCGGTACTGAAATTTTAAAAATCGACGGAGTGGATGCCAGGTCCAAAATGAAAGAACTTATTCCGTTTATTTCAGGCTCCAGTGCGCTGGCCCGCGAGGCCGATGCAGTTACCCGCTACTTCAGCCGTACCATCAATTATCCGGCCTCAAAAGAAGTAAACCTGAAATTAAAGCTACCGGACGGAAGCGAAAGAGACGTTACAATTCCATGGCTTTTTATCGTGAGAAACAGCTCTTTAGAATCCAGAATCATGCTGTCAGATGAAGGAATTTTAGATCCAGGAAAGCTCAGCACGGAAAAAGGGTTCACCAACACCAGCGGTTACGACATCAGCGAACCGCTTTATAAAGATATGTCGAACCAAAAAACGTTTTTTGATGAAGTCGAAAATAATGTTCTTGTCACCGGCATTGTTAACAACAACGGAAAGCCCGTGTGCTACATGCAACTGAACACCTTCAACCTTGATGAGACCGATGACTTCGGTTACAAAGTGTTTACAAAAATAGATAATGTTAAGCAGCCCGCGAATCTTTTACACGAGGTAAAAAGCTTTCTTTCAAATTGCGAAGGGTTTTCTTCGCCACTCGTGCTTGACATGCGTGAAAACGGCGGCGGCGATGCAAACTTAGCTGATTCATTCTTCAGATTGTTCGAAAAGGCGGATACGCCTTTAAACTACGCGGCCCGTGCCTACTACCTTGAAAACGGAAATTTCGCCATGTTAGCAAATGGTTTTAACGAGATCGACCGTGAAACTTTGTCGATGCAAAGAACCTTAATGTTCAAAGCTGTCAGCGAAGCCACTGCAAGAAATCAAAAGATTTCTGACTGGACTCTGTTGCGCCCTAAAGTCAGTGAATCAGTATTTACGGGCCCGGTTAGCGTGGTGATTTCTTCAAATTGTGTCAGCGCCTGTGAGAACACCGCAAACCGGTTCAAGGTCACTGGCCGCGCTAAAATACTGGGAACTCACACTGCCGGTACAGGGTTTGGTTTTACCTCAAACAGCGCCAAAACAACTTTTCGCGATGACTGGAACATGCTTGAAATCAATATTCTGAATATGGCCTTTCAAACCGGCGTCGTCAGCGACGACAGCGCCTTTCAAACAGATGACAGCAGCAAAGGAAGCCTGCGTCCTCTTGCTGAAATCAGCTTTCTTGAAAACAACCCGGTTCAGCCTGATGTAATTCTTGATTATACAGTTAGAGACGTAACAGGAGAGTTTCCTGACATGGGGCCAGCGGTGCTTCGAAGCTTTGCGCCTGCAGAACCGCCAGCTAAAGCAACACAGCTGACTTCCGCCTCGAATGAGAAGTAAAATTCACACATAACACAGCTTAAAAAGCGCGGGTTCCGCGCTTTTTTTATTTCTGCTTTTGTTTACTGTTCGTTATTGGGCCATTCGCTTTGACAATCATAGTATAAATTTATATAATTACCGTATATATAGATTAAAGCTATGCTTTAGACGAAAGGTGCAATGTGCTTAACCTGAATCACTTACGTTATTTTTACGTCACGGCTCAGATGAAAAGCGTGACCCGGGCGGCAGAGATTCTTTCGATCAGCCAGCCTTCACTGAGTCAGCAGCTCAATGCCTTTGAAGAGAGCGTGGGCTTCCCGCTTTACTTTCGTAACGGCAGGGGCCTGGATTTAACTCCAAAAGGTAAAATGCTGTATGAAAAAGCTGCCAGTGTTTTTATTAATGTCGAAGACATCAATAATTTTATTTTAAAAAAACAATCGACCTCTCAGGATTTATATTCTGTAGCTGTCTGCGATGAAATCGAACGGCCTTTCGTTTCTGAAATTATCGGTAAGCTAGTTCATGCTAAGTTTGCGGAAGCCTTAAAGTTCGAAGTCATTTCAAAACCTCAGTTTGATATTGTGGCTGAGTACACCAGCCTTAAACATGACCTGCTTATTACTAACCGTCCGCTCAAAAAATCTACGCCTGAAAAAATTTTCAGCTTTCCTGTGAACATCGTAACGTCTCAGCAAATTGATGTGACTCATAAGCTGAAAGAAAATAATGCTAAAGCCGTCATATCAGGTCTTGGCGAAAAACTGGTTCTGCCGTCAGAGGGGCTTTCTTTGCGGGAAGAGCTGGATAAGTATCTTTACGATTTTGATTTGGATTTCAAAGTGGCATTTGAAAGCAACACTCTGGCCTGTATCACGAGAGCCGTTTCACAAAAAGTAGGTTGCAGTTTTTTACCTGTGCCTTACGTTTATGATGATCTTAAACATAAAAAAGTAAGCGTGATCGGCCCTAAAAAAGGTTTTTGGCAGCATAAAATTTATTTGTACTCGCAAAAGCCGGTTGATGATGACCAGGTTTGCCAGAAGATCATTTCAAATATTCAGTCTTATTTAAATTTCGAATAGCCTTAGGCTGCCGCACGCCTTATTGATTCTTTTGTTGTTAGTGATTAAATGCAAAGGGATTACGTGCGGTGGCCCCTATTTTACGTTCTTCAAACGTTTATTGTAAGACTTCGCCAGATCATGAAAGAAGTCGCCTTCGCGGAATTTAATTTCTTTGTCTTCTTCAGTACCGTCGGCAATTCTATCAAAGTGATCCGTGATTTTCACAAGCGGCCCTGCCACCCGGTGAGAAACAATCACTCCTAAAATAAAGCACGTGATCACGCTGGCCAGCACGGCAAGCCCGAACATATTCATAAACTGCGACTGAAACGTGTTCATGAACACAAAGTAAGGATGCGTTTCCGGAAGTTCAGACAATTGACCTGATTTAATCTGCTCGTTGAAAAGCCTTAGTTGAAATACAAAAAGAATTACCAGCGGAACCACACTCGCCAGTAAAAACAAAAAGATGACCTTCCACTGAAAGGCCGGGTAAATAAAATAATTCTTTATGCGTCTGCTGTTGTTCTTCATAGTTGTCTTTCTACAGACCTGCCCCAAGCTGTTCGATCGTATTTGCAGGATTATTATTAATCGGAATAATTATTTTTACCGGCGAAGTCAGCGCTTTCAGGTATTCAACTAAATCGGCCCGTTGCTGCGCACTTAGATTCAAAGGCTTAATCTCATTCGAGCGGTTCGGGTCACTTAACCCGCCAAGATTATACTGCGCTACGACCTGATCTAAATTTGAAAAACGGCCATCATGCATGTAAGGCGCTGTTTGTGCCACATTACGAAGACTCGGTGTTTTAAAATACCGCGCATCGAAGGCTCGCCCTGTTACACCCATCATTCCTGTGTCTGACGTGACACCGAAGATTCCGATGTTATGCATTTGCTCATCGGTAAAATTAACACCGCTATGGCAAGAGCTGCAGCGGGCCTGGCCGAAGAACAGCTCACGCCCCCGGATCTGCGATACCGTCAGGCCGTCTTTAAATAATTCAAACTGGTCGGCACCCGAGGTGTTTTCTGTCATGATGGAATTTAAAAAACTGGAAATCGCCTGCTGAATATTATTCAGCGACGGCTCTTGTGAATAGACATTTTTAAAAGCGGCGTAATAGGAAGGGTTAGACGTAATCCGGCTTAACACCTGCGCCGAAGTTAAATTCATTTCGTTCGGATTCGTAACAGGGCCAAGCACCTGCGTATGAAGTCCTGAGAATTTTGAATCCCACATCTGAGTACTGGTCAAAGCGCGGTTGATCAGCGGCGGTGTATGGCGTGCCAGCGGATTATTATTAAGCCCAAGCGAAAACTGCCGGCTGTCAGATAGGTTTGAATCCCCGTGGCAGCTCGCGCACGAAACGGTGTTATTCGCAGACAGCCGTTTATCATTAAATAAAATTTGGCCCAGCTGCGCTTTTCGGGAAGAGATCATCAGTTCATCCGGAATTTTTAAATCGGCTTTGCTGATTCTCTGCGGGAAAGCGAGATCAAAACTGAAGCGCTGTGAATACGGCAAGTGGGCCGCATCGGCAATTTCACTGCTGGAGCGGGCCACGAATGACAAGCGCACCTCATCCATGCGTACCACTTCGTTTTCATTTGTGTAAGCTCCTGCGGGGCCTGCTTTAAAGACAGAACCTGCCGGTACACTGACAGCCACAGGATTTGTCAGAACATTCGATACCATTTTTCCGTTGATATATAACTTATACTGGCCGCCCAGATGATCATAACTGACAGCCACGTGAGTCCACACCATTGTTGGAACAACAGAGGCTGAACTTAAATTGCCTGAGCCCGCACCTAAAGACGCGTAAATGCGGCCATTGAAATACTCGACTGTAAACACGTTTGTTGCAGCATTACCGAGCTGTAAAATTTTGAAGTTAGCGGCTTGCATCGGAAGAATAAAAGCTTCAGCGGTAAATGAAGCCAGTTTTGAAAAGTCGGCCGTTGCGTTGACCGAGACTGCGCCATCAGAACGTAATCGGATAGCCTGACCTTTGTACCCTTCATAACGGTCAGCTGCACCTAACCCTTTTGATGACTGAAACATCGCGCCCGCATTGAGAGTTCCGGTATTAAACCGGCCGCTGAGATCCGGTGTTTTTTTGAAATCAATATTAGCAAATGTTGTGCTTTCAGACCTTGAGATTTTTTTTAAGAGTTCACCCATCGGCCAGGCAACCAAATAGCGGCCATCAACAAATTCTTTGAAGGTAACATCGTTGTACGTGTTGTCGTTAAAGCCAAGCAGCATGACAGCCGGGCGTTCATATAAGAACGGCAACTTCGGATTAGAAATATTTTTGTACGGATTCCAAAACGACGATGTGGACCCGATGCCCGAGGTAAACAGCACCAGTTTGTCGTACGCAAAAAGACCGGTATTAAGATTACCGTCCATAAGCCTTACCGAGTTACCGGTCCACTGCCCTACAACACTTGCACCTGCTCTACGGGCGTTTAAGTCACTGTTACTGTGAGCAGAACCGAGAGCCGCAAAATAAACTTCAGTTCCTTCCCAGGAAATCCACGGATAGGCGCCTTTGATACCTTCTTCGGCGGTGTAAACTTCCCCAGAAGGAGACTTCAGCGGCTCTTTCGCAATCGGAAATCTTTCGCCAAGTTTAAGTCCATGTATCAGAACATCTTTTTCAGCATGAAGCGCAGTCAAATCATTCGTTTTGCTCCAGCTCAGCGGGTCCAGCGGGTTTTGAGTGTACGCATATTCCAGTAATCCATTGGGATCATTCGCATTGTACACCATCAGAAGGCCGTCGGCCGTAACAGTCGGCTCAATACCGTGAATGAAGTTTCCGTCGGGCTGACGCAGCGGCTTGAAGTCACTCATAAAATAATAGCCGTGCAAATCCGCATCATCTGTATCGGGATTAGAAACGATGAATCTTACACGCATGACTCCGATCGTATCTTTCGGTAATGTTTCAAAAGCAAGATTGCGCCCGTGCGGATAAGTTGCCGAGTACTGAAATAATTTATACACCTGGGTGTACAGTAAAGCATCGTAGGTTTTGAATTCACCGGTCGCGCTGTATTCTCCGCGGAAGTCACTGCGGTAAGGATTTTCCTGAGAAGCTAATCTGGCAAAATTTTTAAATTTATGCGGCAGCAAATCTTCTCGTTTTGCAAGATACGCAAAATCTTTAGCGACCGATTCCTGAGTGCGGCGGCCTTCTTTAATTTCTGAAAGCCACCAGTTATAACCGGCTTCGTCCGGATAATCAGAGCCTAAAATATTTTGATACGCATCAAGTAAGAATGCCCTATCCGTATAGTAGGGCGCCAGTGCAAGAGCATTGAACTCAGTGAATTTTACTTGCGGCAAAATGACCGGGTGATGAACATGCTTCGGATTTGAAGCAACGATCGCCTTGAACTCAGGGCTGTTTTTAAAAGCCTGCAAAACGGCTTCATGGGTTGTCGCACGTGAATCGAGGCCGCCCTTCCAGGCGTCCACTTCTGACTGCGCGGGTTCGCGAAGCAAAAGAATCCGGTACAGCATTTTAACGAAGTTTGCATTGTCAGTAACCCCGAAACCCTCATGGGACGAAGGAAACGACGGACCGAATTCCTGGCGAAGAAATATAGCGTGCGGAGAATAGCCGTTTGTAAAATCCACATCATGCGAGATACCTGAGCTGACTGAAACCTTTTGTGGCCGTAAAACTGCGGCCCGCCAGTGAGGCGTAGGCCCTAACGAACGGACCAGAAGTTTACCGTCCCATGATGTGGCACTTCCGTTAGCTTCCAAATTGGATTTGTCATCATTGTTTCGCTGCAATATTACGCCGGCAACACTTGGATTCTGCGCGATCTCAGGCGGAGGCGTGCGCTGAATAACAACCGGTGCGGCACTTCCGGTGTTTCCGCCTGCATCAACACCTGAAATAAAAAGTTCATGGCGGGCGTAATCGTTGATGGTCACCTGCACAGCCATTCCTGTTTGCGCAGGACTGGTGGCACCGTTATCAAGACGGTAATTCAAGTACGCCAACGTTTCGTTTGCAGAAACATTAAATACATAAGTTCTTCCGTCAGCGGAAACATTCGGAGCACCAACAGTTACCACCGGCGCAATGGAATCCACTTTGACAACAACGCTTGCACTAAAAGATTTACCGGCATTAAAACCCTGAACCGTGTATGTGGCCTGCCCGTTGACATCGGCAACCAGTTTTCCGTTTGTGCAATCTTTTGTAACCTGATTAGTGGTACCGGCCAAAACGTAGTAACAAAGTACGGATGTGCCCGCCGCCGGTGAAACCGAAAACGTTAAATCTTTTTTCGGATTGTATGTGAGCGCATTGTTAACAGAAGGATTTGTCGTCCAGGTCACAGCATAAGTTGGTGGCGTCGTTGGAGTTGGTGTCGGTGTGGGAGTCGGTGTCGGTCCCGGAGTTGGTCCGGGCTCAGGTGCCGGGCTTTGAAATTCACCCACTGAAGATGAATCACTTTCCGCAGTTTTAAAACTCGGTCCGCATGACGTAAAAATCAATGATGTAACAACCGAAATCAGGACGGTTTTGAACCCCAAGCTCATACTCTTTTTTTCGGCATTTTTTAGTAACAGCAATAGGGGCAAAGTCTCAGGATGAGACACAATTTATTTATAATTTAGAAATATAGATGTTGTTTTTTAAATAATATCTTAACGGGTGCAAGGCGTGGGCTCCTGCATAGTCCACCCCGATGCGCGGCTTCTTTACAATTTGGTTTGTAGAAACGGCTTCGGCGTCTTCAATGAACAGCACTTTTGAGTCCAGTCTTTCGCCGTTGAGATCGCGGGTCAGGTGAAGCGCTTCAGCCAGTTTGCCGGGCCCCGTGGTAAGCTCTTTTAAATTTTCTTTTTGCCGGAATTTTTTCATAAGCTCAACACCTTCAACCGGCTCAAGCGCGCGCACTAAAACAGCTTCAGGCGTTCCTTCCCGCTGAGTGACGACATTGAAGCAATGATACATTCCGTAAATAAAATAAATGTAAGAGTGCCCCCCATCACCGTACATGATTTCTGTTCTTCCTGTACGGCGGTCGCCATAGCTGTGGGCCGCTTTGTCTTTTACCCCCAGATAAGCTTCGACTTCGGTAATGATTCCTGAAATGCGCTGACCTTTATAAATCCGCACGAGCTTTTTGCCCAAAAGCTCCATGGCCACTGTTTTCGTATCGCGTCGGTAGAATGACAATTTCAGCTTCGAACTTCGCACACCATTGATTAACACAAATTCTTGTAAATTCAGGAACTCATTTTGCAATCTCACAAAAATTAAGAAAAATTTGTACTGAAAGTTCATGCAAAATTTAAAAAAAACGGCGAAGGAGAAAAAATGAAACGGCGCAACCTATTACTTTCGATCTATATGATCCCTGCGACTTTGGCTCTGGCAACGGTTTTAACCGCTTGCGACCAGGATAGTGGCGGCAATGGCAGCAACAATCAAGGACAGGCAGCACCGAACCCTTCACCTGCTCCGGCACCGGGACCGGGCCCAACTCCGGGCGCAGGCCAAGCTTGTCTTAACGGGGCAACAAGCACCGTACTAGCGGGCGGAAATCCGTCTCACAGTCATGGCTCGACAACGATTTCTTCAGCGGATGTCAGCGCGGGCGCCACTCGCAGTTATGATGTTCCTGCTGAAAACGGTCACACTCACACGTTCCAGCTTCAGGCGACACACTTCGCGATGATGCGTGCAAACGGTTCTGCATCAGTATCTACACGTCCTGATGCTAACGGGCACTTTCATGCTGTAACTGTTATCTGTAATTAGTCAGATTTTCGGTATTTTCACTCTAAATGAACCCCTATTTTGTAAAGAAATAGGGGTTTTTATTTTCGGGCTATTCGTCTAAAAATGTAAAAATTCTTTTCATTTTTTAGAACATTCCTACTCACAAGTTTTACACTTTAAAAGTCATTCTTTATTGGAAACGCTTTCAGAAAAAAATTTGGTGCCGCGATTTTTTGCGGTTATCCTAAAAACAGAAATGACCATGGAGGTCACATGAAATTAAGGAAGATTATTTTAGCGACGAGCCTCAGTTCTATAATGGCATGTAGTAACTCAGGAAGCAGTGGATTAGCTTCTACACCGTCAGGACTGGTACCGGCAAGTGGAGCTCCTTTAAGAAGCTTCCCTCCGGTTTCAAACAGTGCCGGTGTTGTATCGAGTAACTTGCGCTTAAGCTTAACCGATGCACCTTCAAAGGATTTGAAGAGCGTTTGGGTGAATGTAGATCACGCGGAACTCTTCGTAAGAAGAGGCGGCGGGCAAGGACGCCTGATCGTAGCGCAGAACATGGGTATGGTCGACTTAATGACCTTACGAAACGGCGTTTCACTTCCGATGCAGGACATGACGTTACCTGTAGGAACTGAGATCAGCGCGATTCGTCTGGTATTAAAACCTGACAATAACCATGGTGTTAAAAACAACGGTTCCCGTTGCGACATGAAAACTCCAAGCGCGCAACAATCGGGAATTAAAATTCACTTGGCTCAGCCATTCACAATTGAACAAGGTCAAACGTATTCAATGATAATGGACTTCGATGCTGAGAAGTCAGTTGTTGTACGCGGCCGCAATGGTTGCTTATTAAAACCTGTTCTTAAATTGTTATCAGTAGTGAAAGCTCCGATTCCTATTCCTGAAGATCCTTCAGATGATGGTGGTGGCACGGTAGAGAATCCGGGCGATACCGGTGGTGGCACAGGCGGAAATACAGGTGGAGATACCGGCGGTGGCACGACTGACCCAGGCACTATCCCTGATGATTCAGGCACTCCGATCACTGACGGTAACGATGGAAACACCGGCGGCGGAGATGGCGGCGCAACGGATCCGAACACTGTTCCTGATGATGGCGGTGGATTTGAGATTCCGGTTGATCCGGCTGACGACTCACCGATTATTACGATTGATGATTTAGTAGAATCGAATCCCTAGTCTGTCTAGGGACTGACAACGACCTAACTCCAGCTTCCCACACTAAACCGGTAGGCGCCCTCCTGCCGGTTTACCTTTTTTGGAAACTACTCGCGGAAGCCGATGTACATCAGCGTTCCATCTTTAGTTTTATCGATTACTTCATTGAGGTGTTTAAAATCAACCGCCGGGCAACCGTGGCTGCGGCCGGCATAGTTAGAGTCTTCTAATACGTAAGTTGCTCCGTGAACAACAATCAAACGCGAAAGCGCATTATTGTTTGTTACACTTAAACCGTGAAGACGCATAGAGCGGCCGTTACCACCTTGGTATTCACCTGCAGTTAAATAAAAACCTAAAGACGTCATACGTGAACCGGAAACGTTTGAGAACATCGTTGCAACACCGTCACCGTCCGGATCAGAACCGACACCTACCGCAGTTAACATAGGCTTCACTGCACCGGTCTGCATATCGATCAAAAACATACGGCGCTGGCTTGCCGTCATAGAAACGTCAATCACGTTAATAAATTTTTTGTTCGTAATTTTATCGTAGTTCAAATCAAAAAATGCCAAAGCTTTTTTCAGGTGATTCGGAGAAACAATTCTTGTGGGATCAATGTGGCTGTAATTTCTTGTCGGCTGGTAATCATCACCAGGTTCTGTCATCGGTGGCGGCGGAGGCGGAAGCGTAAACGGTTCGCCATCAACTTCTTGATTGATGTTATTTTCGGTGAAATCGAGTTCGTAATTTAACATCTCAGCCTTAAGACTTAAGCTAACCAAAATCACTGATATAAATAACTTCATGTTCATCATAGTGAATACAACGATTGCAAAAAAGGTGCGAAAAATCAAAAAAAATAAGCGGTTTTGAGTGTTTAAATTACGGTTA
>JAJFMT010000153.1 GCA_020696855.1 Pseudobdellovibrio sp. | reverse complement strand
GCGTCAGCTGTGAATTCAGGGTTGGAAATAATTTCCTGATAGCCGTGCCAGGTGGCGAGGTCCACATCGTTTTCGGCCAGAGCTTTGCGGCTGAGCATAAAGGCCTGCGAGCCCAAAACGCTGTAGGGCAGAGCGGCTTTTTCGCTGTACCAGCGGCCGGATTTTAAAAGTGTATTATTGTGCCGGGCGAAAATAGAAGCCAGGCAAACAGATAAAAAAGTAACAAAGAAAAAAAGAAGAAATGCGGGAAGCCGGCTTTTATTCATTCTCTAGCTCAGCATTTTGCAAATATCATAAAAACTTTGAAGTTGAGGAAAGGTTTCTAAAAACTTAGTGCCGCGTCTGCGGTCGTGTTCAGTGACAAATTTGTAAAAATCCGCCCTGGCATAAGTTAAGGCGATTTTTTCTTTAGGGTGCGGACCGTTTTTTACGTATTCAATCAGACGCTCGAGACTGTTAATTTCATGCACTGAAAAGCCGGGAGCTTCAATTTCAGCACCGGTTTTTGCTTCGTTGGCCTTCATGTAAGCAAGGGTATCATCGAACGACGTCTTGAAACTCTCGGTTAGAATTGTCAGGTTCTGATGGTGAGGGAATCTTAAAATATTGATATCAACATTAATTCTTCTGCGGGAATACTTGGCTTTAAGATCATATGTCATTTCGACAAATTTTTTAAACTCAGGAACAGAAAAAATATTTGTCGTACACATGATGACAATATTCGAGCCGGGAATTTCGCTGAGTATCTTATTAACGTTTGTGACCCAGGTTTCATAATTGAGGCCGTGCCGTCCGTATTCGGCGTAAGGACCGTAGCCATCGAGGCTAATGAAGGCCGTAAAGGCTGAAATTTTTTTTTCGGCTACTAAGTGGCGCACTTTTTCGATAAAAGAATCCATCAGCTTCTGAGGGGCATTTCCGTTTGTGTTGACGCCCAGTTTTAGATTCGGTTGCGGATGTTCTGTCAGGTAATCGAGAACTTTAAAAGTGTTGTCGTTTAAGAGCGGCTCTCCACCGGTGATTCTAAAAACCTCAAGGCTATTAATCAGGTCCGGCCACCACTTCCAGAATGCTTCAACATAAGGGTTAGGAAGTTTGTTAGATAGAGGCATTTCGCCGATTCGTTTAAAGTAGTCTAAATTATTCAGCTTATTTGAAGTGTTATAAGGACCGTGGGTTTCGATTTCTTCCTGCCATTTACTGGAATAAACAGGCGAGCAGTAAGAGCATTTGAAATTGCAAAGATTTGAAAAGCTCACTTCGACATAACTTGGGTTTACATTTTGTTTATGGTCTAACTTGCGGATGTCGTCTAAGTGATGATGAGCCCAGTGTTCAGATGATTTGGTAATGCGGTCAGAGAAAATTTCTCCTTTAGAAAATAGCTCTAAATCTTCTACATTCCAGCAGTACTGGCATTCTTTCGGACGCTTTCCTTTCAGCATTTCTTTACGCGCTTCTTTTTTTTCGGAGGTGTTGTGAAGAGCAGACGGGTTACTTTGAATCTCTTTGGAAGAGATTCCGTGCGGGTATGGGTGATGACAGCTATGTGTACGGCCATTGTGAAGGTGTAGCGTTACTTGCTTCCACTTGGCGATACACATCGTAGGGCTGATTGAAGCAAGATCCTGTTTTACTTTGGAGAGCTTATCTTTAACTTCGCTCATGCTTTTCTTCCAATAATCATATAACGGGTATAAACACCTAAATTAAGTTCGCCTTCAAATAAAACGGCTGAAAAATTTGTTAACGTCTGAGATTTAAATTCATCAAGAGATTTAACACAACTCACGTGGGTCGGATGTGCCAGATTATTTGACTGAAGGACTACCGTTACTCCGGAGGGAATCAGATTCAGCCAGTCATTTAAGTTAAAAAGATGCTCACAACTGGTATTGATAACGATGTCTTCTGTGTAATGGTGCCGGAACATGTCCTGAGTGACACATTTAACGATCTCAGATTCATGTTCTTTTCTCAGGTGTCTTGCAAACTCTTCGCATCTTTTGTCGATATCAATGCAAACAAGGTTCAAGTTCTTATTTTTTGAGTATTCAAGAAGGATAAATGCGAGTGTTGCATACCAGCTTCCTGCAATGGCCACTGTCTTTCCGGATAAATCTTGAAGTTTTGAAAGCTCTTCTGCCAGCCAGATTTTACTTTTCAGCTGACCGTCGCTGAACATATCACGAAATTCATCGTACCTGGGACGGCATGCTTCCGGGGCCGAATAAAGCGCAGTTGTATACCGAGTGATTAAGCCGGTGTTCATCATTCTAGAGTATACCAAACCCCGAGGGAAGCAACAGAAGGATAGGTTCCGAAAGTGCGGGATCGGCTGTACAAACCGGACCAAAGATCGGTGTATCTTATGTAAAAACCCGTTAAGCTTTATCTATGTTCCGGCCACTTCGATTTGCATCTGTTTTCGTAATATGTCTTATTTCGGGAATTTCTGTTTTCGCAGATATGAATTCCGGAAGCGTTCTCGTTGAAACAACTGAAGACTTTTCTCAGAATTATAAAGACAGACGAAGCACCCATGGAGCTTTGCTGTCACTTTTTTCTGAAACTTTTGACCCGTTTAACTACCAAAGTGGTTACGGCGGCACCGATGCTCTCATCGGGGATTTTTTGGGTAGCCAGGAAATACGTCTGAACGGAATCGAGATCGGATATAAATACAATGTTTCTTCGGTGTCTTTTGCGGCGCTGTTCAGTTACAGTTCCGGCAGTGCAGAAAATGCCGGGCATCAGCTTGGATTTACTAAAAAAAGTTTTTCGGCGAACGCAGCGCTGGATGCGGTGTTTGATGAACCTTATGTTGTGCCTTACGGCCAATTCAGCGTAAATCTTTTCGATATTACAGAGGAAAAAACGGGATCAGATTCATTTTCAGAATCAACGAGCCCGATAATCGGGTACCGCTACGGTTTACTTTTTCAGTTGGACTGGCTTGAAAATTATTTAGACAAAGAAGCCAAGGCTGAAAGATTGTTTTCTTCGGGCCTCGAAAGTACGTACATCGACATTTACTATGCGAATTATCTTGCGGCATCAAATGCGCAGGACCCTGCTGTTATCGGCTCTGAGGGCGAAGGTAATCTGGAATCGTCAGGACAAATGGGCATTGGCCTGAAAATGGAATTTTAAAGTTAAACTGCTAAATCAAAGTTAAAAGATAATTCAGTTCTTCGTAAACATTCGACCAGGTAATATTATTCATTCTTATATTCAGCCGCTGATCAGGAGTAATCGAATACTTTTTGTTTTCACGCATAGCGAGCTGAATGGCCGTCTCAGGCTTTAATTTGGTTTTCTCTGTAAAGACCAGCGAAATGCTCTTGAGGCCGGCGCTCACATCACGCACTCCCAGCTGTTTGCACTGATGGCGAATGAGCATAAGTCCCATTAAATTTATTACAGGATCCGGCAACGGGCCGAACTGATCTTTCAATTCATCTTCGATGCGGTTCATCTCTTCATTGGATGCGATT
>JAJFMT010000152.1 GCA_020696855.1 Pseudobdellovibrio sp. | reverse complement strand
AAATTCCGATTCTCTTAACAACATTCCGAACAAAGCCACAGCTGAAGCGAACTTGAAGCTGTCAGAACTTTCTTCAAAGCCGGTTTCTGATTTTTTCAGAACGAATTCCTGCTTGTCGCTTACATCTCCATCCGGCTTTTTGTAACGGATTTTTACTGTTAATAACTCATCTGAGGTGTTTTTATCAGCCGCAGCAGATTTTTCTTTAAGAGCCGGTTTAACTGTTTCATACTTTAAGCTTTCTGCAGCAGAAGGAGCCTCTGCGCCTTGAGGAACAATCTCATATAGGGCTGTTACGCTGTGGCCGGCACCGATATCACCTGCGTCTTTAGCGTCGTTATCGAAGTCTTCATTTTTTAAGTTGCGGTTTTCATAGCCGATCAAGCGGTAGGCTTTGACAAAGGTTGGATTAAATTCAACCTGGATCTTCACGTCTTTAGCGATCGTTACAAGAGTTCCGGTTATTTGCTCAACTAAAACTTTTTTAGCTTCATTTTGGTTATCAATGTAAGCGTAGTTACCGTTGCCTTTGTTGCTTAAAGTTTCCATCATGCCGTCTTTGTAGTTACCCATTCCGTAACCTAAAACTGACAGGTAAATGTTTTTCTTGGCATTAGCTTCGACAAGTTCAACCAGAGCATCGCGGTTAGTAATCCCCACATTGAAATCTCCGTCAGTTGCAAGCAATACGCGGTTAACCCCGCCTTTGATGAAGTGCTCTTTTGCGACGTCGTAAGCTAACTGAATTCCTTGAGCGCCATTTGTTGATCCGCCGGCTTCCAACTGATCGATGGCTGAAAGAATTTTTGATTTTTTGTCACCTGCAGTCGGCGCCAGTACTATGCCAGCTGCACCTGCATAAACGACAAGTGAGATTCTGTCGTTTTCACCCAGTTGCTCGACCAGCATTTTCAGCGACGACTTTACTAACGGAAGTTTTTGCGGGCTTTGCATTGAACCTGATACGTCGATTAAGAAAGTCAGATTGCTTGCCGGGCGTTTTGTAACTTCCATCTCTTTACCTTTAATACCGATGCGCACGACTTTAGTTTTTTTGTTCCACAGTGCGGGGGCGTATTCAAGATTAACTGCAAACGCGCCTTTAGCGGGCGCCTGATATTTGTAATCGAAATAATTGATAAGCTCTTCGATTCTGACGGCGTCCGCAGGCGGGCGCGCACCTTGTGTAATAAAGCGTCTCATGTTTGAATAAGATGCAGTGTCGACATCAATTGAAAATGTCGAGACCGGCTTTTCGGTACACTGATAAAATTTGTTTTCATTGATTGTGTCGTAACTTTCTGCGGACAGCTCATACGGCATGGCACCCATAGAATTGTTCGCAGACATTTTGTGAGCGTAAGCCATCATACCGGCTGGGCGGCTGCCACCGATGAATCCTTTACCCCCGCCACTGTAAGCGGGCATAGCCGACTCACTGATAAGTTTTTTGGTTCTTGCTGCACTTTGTACGTCACCGCCATGATACTCTGCCAATTGCGGCTGAGCGGGAGCAGGAGACTCAACGGATTTTTCTTTTTGGATTTCGTAAGTGGAATATAAATCATCTTCTTTTGCCGCAGGCTCCGGTTGTGTTGTTACTTGCGGTGGATTTTTAGTTTCTTGCTGCAGGGGAGTTTTAACAGGCACAGTGTCTGCAGCTTTTGGTAACAGACATCCTGAAAGTTGCAAAGTTAAAATTACCGCTACGGAAAGTTTTGAAGCTTTAGATTCGAATGTCATTTGATCTCCTTTTATATCGTTCAAGGAGATCACGATTGAAGAAACCGGATATTAATAAGTTTTTTAAATTATTTTGATCTCAATATGAGACGGATGCGCTGCTTGCCTCTGAGGTCAAGATTCAGAGCCGATTTAAGAGTCTCACGCAATTTCGGTTCTAAACATTTCGCTTCTTCTGTAAACAGCTGGGCACCCGAGATTCTTTCCATCATTGAGCCGTATTCACTGATGTCGCCGTTTTGCATTCTCCAGTAAATAGTAAATTCAACATCATAACCGGCATAACGCGAGAGAGAATTTTCAAAACAAGAAAACATCGGCTTTAAAAGCGCGTTTGCCGTGAAGGGATCTTCTTTGTTGGAATTTACAATTTCGAACCTGTAGTTTTCTGTTTCATGAATGGCAGGGGGAGCAGCCGGCAAAACCGGGTCGCCCGCTTTTTTTGCGGCGAACATTTTTGACTTCATCGCAGCGGGAGCGTTTGCCCCTCGACCTGAATCTTCTCGTAACATATACGCACCACCGACGGCGCCTCCACTTGCAACCGCCATTGATGGAGCTTGATTTGCATTTGTACTATCGAGGCGTGAGCGGGCAGAGCTTGCGCCGAGTGCGATCTCTGAAGGTGTTTCATTTTGCTCAGTTACAAAGTTATCTTTCGCCTTTGCTGCAGAATCAGTTTGTAATTCTGCAGCCGACTCTACGGGTGCAGGGGCAGCCGGGCCAGCTTCATTTAAGTGAGCAGGAAGCGCTTTTTTCTGAGGAGTTATCTTTATTGCATCTTCTGAGCCGCGGCCGGGCTTTGAAACTTCCTTTGAAGCTGCAAATGGAGCCTCGGCATGTGGTTTCGATGCGGCAGACTTCAAACTACTTTCATTTTTTACAAAGATGACTAACGCTAAGCTGGCTACAGCGAGCCCGCCGGCCCATCTGTTATACTTACTCCAGAGAGATGTGGGTTGAGTTTTTCCAAATATCATTTCACGGCGGGCCGGATCTAATCTGAAGGTTTCAGCCTGCTTTAGTTTTTTTAACAACAGAATATTGCCCTTTATCCGGGTGACTTCGGCCTGCAGCTGAGGATTATTTTTAATTTCTTCAGCCATCTGCTGCATTTCTTTTTCAGATAGTTCATTTAGAACATAAGCTGTCAGCTTCGGATCATTTTTTGAAATACTCATAGAGCCTCCTTTTTGGCTCCTGCAGAGGCTTTAAGTTTACTGACTACATTATGAATAAGTACTCCGACATGACTTGTCGACATGCCGGTTATTTCACTGATTTGTTTGTAACTTAAATCTTGCTCAAATTTCATATGTATCACTTCTCGTTGCTGTGGTGTCAGTTTTTCCAGTAACAGCTTCAGTCGTTGTTCATCGTCTTGTTGATCCAGTAACTGCTCTGCGTTTAATGTGCTGTCGGGAATATCGAGAGCGATTTCGTCGGCACTGATATTCTTGCGGTCTTTTCTTTTTAAAATGTCATAAGCGCGGTTGCGGCACGTTGTAAAAAGCCAAGGCACTTCATGCCCGGCAAGTTTCTGCTGGTCTTCTTGCCACAACTTTAAAAAACCTTCTTGCACAACATCTTTTGCTAATTCTAAATCCCGGGTTAAGTGATGCACGTAACGGATTAACGACGATTCGTTCTGCACAAGACAATTGTGCAGCCAATCAGGGTCATTGGCGGGTTTTTTACGGCCGAAGAAACGAGTCATTCCTGAATACTCTACGGGAAACCTCACTTTAGTTTAAGAGAAAACCTCAGTAGCGA
>JAJFMT010000070.1 GCA_020696855.1 Pseudobdellovibrio sp. | reverse complement strand
ATGTTCAGACTTCAGAAGCTCTTCCTGTTCAGTCACTTTTTTGTTTTCAATTTTAAGGCGGCGCAGGTGCTGGCCGCTGAGAGTCCCTACAAACAGGTTGCCTCTCCAGGAAGGGAATATGCTGCCGGTGTAAAATCCGATGGCCGACGGCGAAATGGAAGGCGCCCAGTGGGCAACAGGTTCTGTGATGCCGGCTTTGCTTTTTTGCCCGATCGGCTGCCCCGTGTATTCACGGCCATAGGTCACATCAGGCCAGCCGTAGTTTTTTCCTTTTTCAATTAAGTTTATTTCATCGCCGCCTTGCGGGCCCATTTCAGCTTCCCATAAGGTCCCATCCGGAGCCATGGCAAGGCCTTGGGGGTTGCGGTGACCATAGGACCACATTTCTCTGACAGAAGGGCCTTCAAGCGTAAAGCGCAGGATTTTTCCCAGGTCGGTGTCTTTGCTTTGAACCTGCTTTCGTTCGTTTCGTTCGCCGCTGGAGACATAAAGATATTTCTTTCCTTCAAATTCGATTCGCGATCCGTAGTGAATGGCGGTTTCGGCAGACGGGGCGGCGGTAAAAAGTTTTTTAACATTTTTTAAAGTGCTGCCGCCGACTTCTGCTGAAGCCAGAACTGTAGACGAAAGCGAGCCTTTTTGTTCTTCGGCATATGTAAAATAAATTTTATTTTTTTCAAAGACCCGAACATCCAGTAAGCCGCCCTGGCCTTCGGCATAGACCTTCGGAACGCCTGAAAGTACGGTTACTTTTTTCGTTATCAGATTCAGAATCTTCATTTTACCGCTGCGCTCAGTAAAAATCATTTGGTCTTTATCAAGAAAGTCAAAACCCCAGATCACATCGTGCAGCTCGGCCAGGGTTTCCAGTTTGAACTCATGATGTGTGGATTTAAAGGATTTGGCAGCCGCGTGTAAGACCGAAGTTGTAACTAGTAGAACAGTAAAAACAAAAATTTTTTTCATAGTAAATCATCTTAGAAAGTTAGAATTATGAGTGCAAGATTTTAAAGTTTCTTCAGGAAACTTAACGGTTTTCGGCCTTAAAGCTTTGCTTGAATTTTTCAGCCAGTTTTTCAGTGTAAAGAATTGCGCCTCTTTTATTTAAATGCTGCTCTTCCCAGCGGTTTTCAGCCCGGCTGAATTCAGGATATTCGCGCGGGTCTAAAAAAGACCAGACTTTAACTTTACTCAGACGCTCCATATACTCTGTGCGGCCTTCCATTCGGTCGTGGTTTCGCAGTTGTGGTGCGGCGACCATAATGGCATTGGGCGCAGCTTCTTTAGCTTCTTCGGCCAGCGTCAATATCTGTCTGTCTGCGGGATTTGATTTGTCAGGACTGCTTTCAATTTCTTTGATTCTTTGTACCTGTGCAGCCGCCAGTGCCGGCAATGTTGTTTCTGCCGTTTCTAAAAAATCCAGATGTTTTTTTAGCTTGATCTTCGAATCATCATCTAAAGCGACGAAGCCGGCATTGCGGTTATAGTCGTCTTTAAAATTCTGTGCATGTGCCGGGCCTCCGGCCATCCGGTGGGCAAAGTAGTTAACCGTGCAACCGGTGCAGGTCACACGCCTTAATAGGGATAAAACATGAAAGTAAGTCTGGTGAAATAAATAGATCGGGTGCTCATCTGAAGCCAGAATATTTTTTATTGCAAGATAGGTAAATTGAAAGTCATGAACACGCAGGTTTTCGGCTGTCGCGAGATTTTCTGGGTAAATCTTAGAAAAAGGAATTGGTTCAAAAAATACATACTTCAAATTTGCGGGCTTTATCTGATTTATGAAATTCAAAATGTAAAACACTTCAGTCCACCCCAGGCCAGGTGCACCGAAGTTAAAGGTTCTGATATTCTGATCTGTTTGGCGCACAAGATTATCGAAGTAAACGGCGTCAAACTGGCGATAGGTGCGGCTGGCGCCGACAAATACAGCCGTATATTCGTCTTTGTGTTCTTTGAAGTAATTTATTTTTTTCAGCAGAACATCCTGATCGTCGATAATTTCTGCCGTTTGTAAATATTTATTGTCGATAAAATTAAATAAAACAAGAGTCAGGATAAGGCCTGAAAGAATTAAGGCCGCATACTTTAAATTACATTTGAAAGTAGATAAAAGCATGAGGCTCTCCCGTTAATGTTAGTCCAAGCGCTATAACGATGCCGGTAAACACCCAGCCCATCCGGTCATCTTCGGTGGGGCGGGCCTGAAATAATTTTCGGAAGTAATCAAGAATATGCGTAAGCAAAATAACTGAAAGTGAAAACAATATCCACCCGCTGTTTTGAGGCGTAATGAAATCAAACTGTGTCAAATTCGAAATCATTTCTCCCATTTTTGCAAATGTGGTGTTCGGAGGAATGCGCTGAAAAGTCATGCCTATGATCGTTACATAAAATGTCAAAAGCCATTGAAACGCGCCAAGAAATCTGGAATCTATCTTACTGTAAAAGGGTTCTGCAATTCTTCGGATGATGAGTGTAATCACCATTAGAATTCCGTAATACATGCCCCAGAAAATAAAATTCCAGCTGGCCCCGTGCCAGAGGCCGCTCAGGGCCATTGTGATAAATATATTCCGCAGATGATGAGACCGGTTGCCTCCGAGCGGAATGTATAGATAATCCTTAAACCACATTGAAAGCGAGATGTTCCACCGGCGCCAGAATTCCAGCGGTGATCTTGACAGATAAGGATAATTAAAGCTCTCCGGTAACGTAAAGCCCAGCATCAGCGCCAAGCCGATCGCCATGTCCATGTATCCGGAAAAGTCTGCGTAGATCTGCCCGGTAAAACTAATGGCCGCTAGCCAGGTTTCTGATGGATTAATGGGCCGCGCACCTGTGAAATAGGGATCCACCAGTTTTGCAAGTAAGTCGCCGAGGCCTTTTTTTAAAAAACCGACCGAAAACATAATAAGCCCGTTTCTGAAATCCAGGATGTTTAAGGTGCGAAACTTATCGCCGAATTGATTCAGCAAAGTTGAAGCTCGAACGATGGGCCCTGCAATCAAATGCGGAAAGAACGATACGGCGGTTAAAAATTCGAGGGGATGCTTTTGTGATACCAAATGACCACGGTAGATGTCGATCACGTAGCTCATGCTTTGAAACGTATAAAAAGAGATTCCGGCTGGAAGAAAAATATTCAACAGGGGCGGGAAGTCCTTATAACCCGTCAAAAAATTTGAAACCTGATAAGTTGTATCCAGTAAGAACTGGGTGTACTTAAAAAATCCCAGAACCGACAGGTTTGAAACAATGCTGAAGACCAGAAAAAATCTTCGTTGCTTGACCGAGTTTGAATTGCTGATCGCCTTAGCGAGGTAAAAATCAAGAATGCTGGTAAATAAAAGCAGCGGAACAAAGCGGTAATCCAAAAAGCCGTAAAAGAAAAGGCTCGCCAGAAAAAGAAAAGTCAGTTTCGAGTTTTTATTCTTTAGAACAAAGTGAAAGAATAAAAAAACAAATGTGAAGAAATAAAAAAAGCGAAGCGTTTGAAACAGCATTTTAATTAATTAAAGCCGGGGGATTCAGGTTTGTCACTGATTTATGATGTCTAACTCATTCAAGTCATCAGAAGGCTTTCTGATCAGTAAAAGAAAGAAAGTCCTAAGATGGCAGCCGCGCCATCGCTTTCGACAGTGGTGCGGATAGCAAAAGGGCTTTTTTCACCCGGATACCACTGATAATAAAGATGCAAGGACCCGAAGGTCTCAAAGCCTTTTGGTCCCGCTTCAACGGTGACTTCGTTGGCTTTAAATACCGTTCCGACACGGTAGGTGATCGTGTTGGGCTTGCTGATATAGTAATGAGAACGAAGTGTCAGCCCTGTGCCGAACCGGTGACGGTTGCCGCCGAATTCATAAGAAGGGGAGGCGGTAAATACGACGGACTGATTCTTCAGTGTTCCTCCGGTATCAGGAAGTGAGTCAAGACTGTTCGGTGCAATTGTCGGGTTTTCTTTTCCGACCCATTGAAAGGTGTTTTCCTGATAGAGAACGCCGAATTTTAATTTAAAACTTTCGGCAAAGTTAATTTCCAGTGAGGGCCCCACGAAAAACCCTGTACCTTTTTTAACTTCAGTGACGATCGGGTTCGAAAGCGGGCCAACATTGCTTGGGTCAGGTACTTCAGTGATAAATTCGTCATAGGCACCTGATTTGTATCCGGCGGCGCCGCCAACCTCAAAACCAAAGGCATACTTGCCCGCAGCCTTGACCGCATCGGCTTGCTCGGTAACTTCTGTGATTTCAGCTTCTGAAAGTTCATCGCAGCGTTTGTTAATGAAAAGTGAAACATCCTTTGTGTTGACCCAGTAAAATTCTCCGACAGGTTTAATTAGAAAAGCCGTTTGGCCTGAACCAAGGCTTTTGCTGGCAATAGCGTTGAAACGGTCTCCTTTTTTCATACTCCATGGCGGGCCGTCAGAGGGTTTGTTTCGTTCCGCCGGGGCATCCGTTTTTGCCACCATACAAAGAGGCTGGTCAAAGCAGGTTTTTAATTTGATCGGCTTCGCAATTTCATTTGAAACGCGGTAAGTTTGCCGGTTTGTAACAATAGAAAGATAGCTGAGGCCTGGCTCTCCTGCGGGGCTTGCATAAATATCTTCAGCCTTAACAGAAATTTTTTGTGTGGGGTCCGTCAGTAGTTCAGCCTGACCATCACTCATGATGCGAACGCAATTAGCTGCAAAGCCTGTCTGCAAAAATGAAAAAACAAAAATAAAAAGAAGGAATGAGCGCGCTTTCATTTTTATTTAAGATACCATAATTCATTTGTAGCTTTGAGTTAAAACGGCAGAAAAAAGAACGGCCCAATCCAAAAGACCGGGCCGTGCAGGTAAGAACTTATGAACTATTGAGCCGGAGGAGTTCCGCAGCCACCAAGCATTTTTAAGTTAGCCGGGCAGTGCGAGCACTCTTGTACATAAAGTGAATCAACCGGGTCTGCTTCACGAATGTAGTTTGTCGTTGATAAAGGGGCTGCGCTTGCAAGTTGATTTGCGAAAGCGTTTGACTGACTGAACATAATTCTTTCAGCAGTGTACGGCAGCGGACCGTCCTGGAACGGCCAGTATGAAGTGCCGATTAACTGAGTTGCATTTACAGCTACATACTGCTGAGCGCGGCCTGATGCGTTCGCAGATGTCGGCTGAGACCATGCCGATTTCAATCCACGAGTTACTTCAGAAGACGCAATGTTGCGTTGGTTATAATAAACCGGTGCGGGAGCGCCAACTGTTGGAAGCTGAACCGAACACATGGCATTGATCACCGGTGCCGGGAATCCAGTTAAGTAGCGCGCCAGTTTTGGCTGAGTTGCAGGGTCTTGAAGACTTGCTATAGTCAAGCCCAGGCTTGCAGGGGCTTCCCAGTCGCTTTGTTTAACCGCGCAAACTGCAGTCAATTTTGTACAAAGAGGGCGTCCGTATGCAGCTGCGTATGGGCGAGTCGCTCTGATCGTTAAGCGGGTCGGAATAGAAGCCATGTCCATACCGGCGCGTTCAACCTGAACATCGCGCTCGTAACCGCAAGAAGCAAAGTTACCACTGCTAAGATCCGCATCGCTGTTGGCAATGACAGTCGGAAGACCGCGGGTCAAGACAGGAGTCAGGATATCATTACCCCAAGTATCGAATGATAAGTGGTAAACATAGTGTTTGCCGTCAGCGTGACGGATAACAACGTCATCATCAACCGGGCATAAGCCTTCACGTGGGTCATTCGGATAGAAGAAGCGTTTTTTATCCGGACCGTGTGAAATCACAAGCGAGCTGCGGTTAGAGTCAGGGTTAGCACGGCCGGTGATTTTGAAACCACAGTCCTGGCAATAACCTTCTGCTTCAAGTGCGCGAACGCGTTTAACATAGTCCGCCATATTTTTACCGACTTGAGCGCCATCAAGTAATTGCTTTTCAGTGTAAACCGCTCCGCTGACATTAACGTTAACTTTAGTCGGGTCTGCAATGAATTTACCGTAAGCATCACGGAAAGCAGTCGAGTAGTAGTTATAAATAAACGGACGCTCAACTTCACCGAACGGAGTGTTCTTCCATTGCTCGCCGGTTGGGTCAACGTCGTCAAAAGCTTTTTGGTCAGCTAAAGCAACTTGTGCCCATTCTTTACCGAAGAATGCAATGTTAACTGCATTAGATGTTGAGCTCATAGAAGCATAAGTACGGAAGTCAGGACCGATTTGTTTTAAGTAACGAACGATATTCAGCATCAGAGCGCGCGCCACAACCTGGCCGCCTGAAGTACATTTAGTAGTCAGCTCTTTAACAACAGTGTCATCAAGCAATTCGCTATTTGTTAAAGAAGACGCCACTTTACCGTTAACAGTTACAGAACAATCTGTATCAACATTCAATGAGCCTAAAAGTCCCGCGTAACCGTTTGCTACGTGAGCCATTGACTGCGCTAACACAGCAAAAGCACGTTTTTCATAGCAGTATTCAAGGTTCTGGCGTGTAGTGCGGTAGTCAAACATTGCTAAGGCTTGGTTACGGCGAGCGCTGCAAAATTGCGAGTTGATTTGCGCGTAACGGTGAGTCGCCCATGCTAACGTTGCATTCGAGCGGGCTTGTAGGCCGCTGATCACTTCAGCACGATTAGCTTTGAATTCAAGTAACATAACTCTTGTATCTAGATCAGCAAGTCTTGCTTTGATCGCATCGTCGTTCTTTTTCATAGTGTCTTTGATGCTGCTGACCTGATTAGCCAGTTCATCAGTGACAGCTTTGATTTTCTCAAGACCGCCGGCCAATGTACTCACATTGTTATTTAAAGTCGTAATATCTTTTAAGATACCATCGATGCTGCTGTTAATTTTATTTAAAGCTGCATCCTGGCGTTCATCAATCGCTTTAATCGCTTGAAGCTGTTGATCGTGGTTTTTTAATACAGTTAAAAGTAAGCTACATTGATTAAGTGCAGCCGGAGCAGTTGCAGCCGGGAATAAGGCACCGCAATCGATTACATCAGCAGTCAAACAGCATGAGCCTGTCTGTGTTGAAGAAGTACAACGAGGGCGTGTATCATTAATCTGACCGGCATCATTGTAAAGACAAAGGCGGCCGGAAATCGCAGACAATTTGCTCATTTCTTCCTGAGCTTTTAGCAGGTCTTCAGCGATTTTCTTTGCATCTTCAGCTTGTTTTTTAACGTCAGCTTCTAATTTAGTACTGCGCTCTTTAACACCTGTTAATTCGTTTTCAGTGTATTTTTTTAATTCCTGTAAAGCCGCTTTTAATGCTAAATCTTCAGCTGCACCTTTCGCAGCTAAATCGGCGATCGCTTTATTGATAACATCAACGCGGTCTTCCCATTTTTTCATCTGAACAACTAAACCGTCGACGCGTGCGTTGATTGCTGTTTTGAAAGCATCAAATGCTCCGCCAAGTTCGGTTAACTGTTTAATAGCTGCAGTCAAAGTTGCCTCTAACTGATCGATTTTTGTCGCTAATAATTTATCACGGCGGATAGAATCATAAGCTACGCGAACGTCGCGGCCTTGCGCTAACAGATT
This sequence comes from Pseudobdellovibrio sp., assembly GCA_020696855.1. Classification (GTDB taxonomy): domain Bacteria; phylum Bdellovibrionota; class Bdellovibrionia; order Bdellovibrionales; family Bdellovibrionaceae; genus Pseudobdellovibrio. The sequence goes on along the minus strand of JAJFMT010000070.1, from coordinate 5,083 downwards.
AACTAAAGAATCCACTTCTTTTAATACGACGTTACTGTTTGTAGGAATTTTATCGATTGTGATGGCGCGTTCAATAAGGTCCGCTTTATCTAAAAGTGCATTGGCTAAAGACGGAGCCTCTTTTAATACAGGAGAGTTCGGATCAGCAGACAAATCATATGTTTTCAGTAAAGCCGCCAGATCGCGGGCTTCCTGCAGCATTGTGAAAAGATCGTCTTCAGATGATAATGCTGAGAATGAACTGAAAGAGCTCATCTCTTCAAACTCTGTCGTCTTTTGACCGCAGTTTTGGTAAACAACAGTTAAAAGTAACAGAGAAGCACTTAGCACACCGATTTTCAAATAGCGTTTAATGCCGGTTGTAGTCGCTTTCATTTTTCCCCACCTTACCTGAATGCACTCAGGTATGAACTCTTCGGTCTTTAATTTTAAATCATTATAGTGTCTATAATCTTGGAAACCTGAAATATTCTTGGACATTTCTTGTTCAAAAAAAAGCTCAAACCCGCTTGTGGTGGTTTTAATGCCTGAAATGTTTTAATTTGTTACATCAGTCTTTTGACACCCGCTAAAAATTATTTTTCACACGTTTTAAAATAGAACGTAAAGCGAGTTTTGCAATCTCACTGCGAAACGAAATTTCATAAACCGTAATTTATAGAAACACTGTTTGTTGCGAAATGATCTACATTCACTGCCGGGATTATAGAAGAATGGCGCTGCAAGGGCAGCGCTTTCAGTTCTTAAAGTGCTAGTTATTGCCGAACTTGATGATCTTCCACCAAGGGTCACGGTGCTGTGTAACAGCAAGGCCTTCATCCAGCGTCCAGCGGCCGTCTTCACCCTTTGTAATATTGAAATCGATCTTAAGTCGGTAATCCTGGCTTCTGAAAGAGGCGCTTTGGCCTTTGCACTTATGTGACAGGTCGCCCGAGATGGAAAGGCGCACGTGGTTTTCTTTTTTCAGATCAAATTTTTCCCAGTGAACATTGTGAACAATGCTGCCTCGCGGGCGGCTGGTTTTGACCGGAATATCAGGAATGGGCAAAATAGGAATAGGAATGGAAACTTCCGGGCAAAAAATTGCACTTTGATACTTTTCTGAAATGTCGATGGCCTGATCCTGAACATAAATAATGATATCGGGAAAAGATTCTTCCGGCCCTTTATTGATGAAGGTTGCCGAAATCAACTGAGACCACGGAATCAAAGGTGTATTATAGATATTATTTTCCAGAAGCATCGCCACACGAACACCCAGCAGGTCTAAATCGGTATGCGAATAGTTTCCATAATGGTGCCCGAGCTCATGAATAAGAATGGCAACCGATTCCGGAAGACTGACAGGAATATAAACTCCCATACTGTTCTTAGTGTACAGCAAATCGATGTTTATAATAATAGGGCTGCCGACTTTGCTTCCGGTCTTAGCCACTTTGACTTCGCCGTTAAGAATAAAACTTCCCGGACGGGCTTTTTCAGATGCGAACTGGATTTGGCCGGGAGTGGCCTGTTCATCTTTAAGTCCGGCGGCGATCTGTTGCAGGATGGATTTTTGTGTATTGTCTAACTTGCAGAATTCAGACGACAGGCACATTTGAATGTAGCTTCCGAGTTTCTGGTAGGCGAAAAGAATATTTTTTTCAGCGAAGCCGCCGCCGTTATTAACCAGGTCGCCGCCCGCAAAAGCAGAAAGCGAAAATGAGACGATCATCAGACATAAAAACTTGGGGAAAGTTTTCATTTGGAAGCTCCTTGTTTCTTTTTCAGCGCCGTCACCGGAAACAACTGAAAAGATAGTGTATAAACCTCATTGGTAGTGCCTTCTTCTAACAAAACGGCCGCTTTTTTTCGAGTTTTAAGTAATAAGGCTTTTACTTTTGGAAGGTTTTTCAAATTGACTGGCATTGTGACAGAGCCGAACTCGCGAAGTTCAACCGGCACATTATGAATCGCCTTTTCGGCGAGTATTAAATTCTGAGAGTGATGTTTGCGAATAGCGGTTGAAGGCAGGTCGCTGCTGGTTGTAAGAGGTTTTGCAGTCCGTACAAGCTTTGCTCTTTCAACTTTAAGAAGTCCCAGTCTTTGTAGGCGCTCCAGCGCTTCAATAGCAAGATAAGGCTCAAGCGCCAGTCTTTCGCTGATCCACGCAGGATCGGCTTTATTAGTTTTTAACTTCGCTAAATTTAATATAGCCAGATAATACCAGTCGGCTATCAGCTTAAATTCGTCTTCCAATAATAATTGATGAGCTTCTTCCGGCGTTTGCGGCTTAGTTCCCTGGCTTGAATTAAGAAGAGCCGTGCGCTGATCTGCATCGAGATTGATGTTTTGTAAAACTTTCAGAAGATTTTTCTTCGATAAATCGCGCTTTCCGGAAAGCACTTCAGACAAACTTCCTAGCCCTAGCCCCAAATCACGTGCGAACGCTCTCAGAGAGTAAAGAGGGTTGCGGGCGCGGCGTTTTTCAAGCTCCGCTAATAGAATGTCTTTTAAGTTTCTGGACATGGGGGAAGGTGTAGCAAACTTTTAACCTTATTGCAATAGACCGGAACAAAGTGTTCCGACTTGGGGTGACCGGAACACTTTGACAGGTACCCCCTATTGCGCAGGTTTGATAAGCGTTCTAAACAGGGGACAAGAAAAACACGTAGGAATTAACTTACGAAAACTTTAACCACCTCTTGAAAGGGGAACATTATGAAAACAGCATTCACGAAAACACTATTAACAATCGCTTTCTTAGCTTCGGCATCGGTCGCATCTGCAACTGAAGTACCGGCTTGGTTGTGCGCAATGAACTTTGAAGGCGTAAGCAAGGGCGTTCAGATTCTGATCGGTCACTCTGAGTTCAAAGGCCAAGGCACTGTCGTTTGTAAAGCAGTCAGCGGGCAGGAAGTTTCTTACCCGGTCAAAATCACCATGAAAGCTAAGCCTTTGGCTCCTAAAATTTCATTAGGTTACCAAAAAATTTACGGCGAGTCGTTAAAGCTGGCATTAAGCAGCGGTCAGCCTGAAGATCTTTTGGGTACTTACGTGATCGCTCAGGGCCGCGCAGCTATCGTGGGCGGAGTTGGTGTTATTACTGCGGTTCGCGCTTCTGATAAAAACCTATCTTTTGATCTTGCATTACATGTTTCAAAAGGCTTGGGCGTAGATCTGGGTTTCAGCAAAATGAAAATCGAGCTGGACGAGACTCGTTCAGTTAACTAATTGAATTTAAATTCAAATAGCAAAAGGCGCTGATGAGGCGCCTTTTTTATTTTTAGCAATGAAATTTGATGTGAAACTCTCGTGAACTGCCCGGTTAACCTCAGTCTAATCTCTCGGGCCTGTAACTTTTCGGATGAATTCTACATTTCCGGTGTGGGCGTCGCCGACAATCCGGTCAATGAAATCACTGTACTGTTCATAAAGCGCGCGGTCGCGAACCTCTAATAAGACTTCATCATTTCCGCGCAGAGACCAGAAATCAATATTGTGAGACCCGGTTAAAACAACCGGAATTTTTTCTGGTGAATTATCAATTGATGCATCAATTAAAACAATTTTAGTGTGAATTGAATTCGTGTGTTGCTCTTCCGGGCGTTCGCCGCGGTATGGAAGCACGTAGATGTTATTTCCGAGATACTCCTGAACTTTTCTGCCCGGTGATCTTTGAACAGGGTCGACACGGGAAATGATATCAACAGCGCAGCCTTCATCAATTAATCTTCTCATTTGTTTAGCTACAGAAGCTCGCGTGAATGCTGATTGAGCCCCGCGAATGCGGCTGTTCGGCAGGCGGCAGTTCACTTTCTTCAGTAATTCTTCAACCGGATCAGAGCCTGAAATCAGGCGCGGAAAGAAGTAAGCTTTAACTTTTGCATCTGCAGAGGTCAGAGTCGGAAACGACTTTTTTAAAACGGTATTGTCGTTCTTTAATTTTTCCCAGTAGTGCATGAAGCCTGCGAACAGCTGCGGATCATTTTTTATCAGAAGCAAGTCATTATACATTTCTAGCTGATGCATCATCATGTTAGCTGAAGTCTGCGCTATAATGTTTTTGCGCCCGTCAGAAAGTTCGCTGAATAAAAATAACTTGTTGTGATTGATCACGAGGCCGCGGCAACTGCCACCGACTTTGTAACCTTCTTTAACCTTTAAAAGACTCAGCGGCGCCTGGATCGGGCTAGCGCAGAACTTGACGCACTTTTCGCCCTCAGCACATTGAAGTCCTGAAGTTAAAATCTGAATCGCGTGGCCAGGAACATTTCGAAACGCTTTATTACCGCCGTCTAAAACGACTTGAACGTCAACCCCGCGCCGGCTGGCTTCCGCCAGTGCCTGCATGATCGGAACGCGGTCAACCCGATACAGCGTTACGCGAATTTTAGATCCCGCAACGGCGAGACGGGTCATTGAAATCAGTTTATCTTCGATAGTAGAAGTTGATTCTCTATAGAACCCCGGCGTGTTGAATACGGGCTCCGCATCCAGCGCTAAAGCGGTGCAAACGCTGAAAATCGAAAGCAAAATAGCGATACCTTTAACGGAATTCATTCTTTAGATACAAAGCAAGGATAAGACCGCCTGGCAGGTATTATAGAGCATTTAAAGCCCTGTTTGAGGGGCCAGAACTGCAAATTTGCTTTACAGGTATTCTTAAAGTTAGACAGAATATCCGTATGAAAACACTTAGAATTCTATTATTGGCGGGATTAGTTGGTTCTTTTTTAAGTTGCACGACTAAAAAGAGTGACGAGGCGGTTACAGCGGGATCTTGCCCGTTTGTGGCAACCGGATTAACTCAGATGACAAGTTATGGGGCTTTCAATACGGCTACTTTCGATCAGTGTGAGCAGTTTGAAGGGGCTACCAGTCACTGGACAGGAATGGATGTAAGCGCCACCAGTACGGTGATGATGGCGTTGCCAACAGCTTTATTTAACAGTGGGGCGGCCTGTGGATCGTGTTTTAGAATTGAAGGCGCCTCGCAAACAATGGTTGGGCGTGTGATTACCGAGTGCCCCGGTTGTGCGAGTAATGTTATCGATATTGATGAACCAAGCTTTAATCAGATCAGCGGGCAAAGCATCGCTGT
>JAJFMT010000069.1 GCA_020696855.1 Pseudobdellovibrio sp. | reverse complement strand
AGAAAGTAGAGAATAGCGAGTGCGTTGTCATAAATAGAAACTGACTTCGAGTCTTTGGCTGTTTTTACAAGCGAACTTTCAGTTTTCATTTTGTTGATGAATGACATGAGCGGCTTCTTTGTTTCTGCGAATGCAGTAACGCAAAAAAAAATGGGGAAAAGTAAAACTATCTTCATAATAATTACGGGCAATACCCGTAATTATTACAGCACAATAATCAGTATCCGGCTAAGATTGCCATTCCGAATAAAAGAAAAAGAAGACTCGCAATCCGGCGCACCCACACCATCGAAATCTTCTCGACAAGTTTTTGTCCTAAACAAACTGCCAGTGCATTTGACGCCATCATTCCCAGAGTTGTGCCAATAGTTACCGTAACGATGTCAGAATACTTTGCGGCCAGAGCCACAGTCGCCAGCTGGGTTTTATCTCCCATCTCGGCGATAAAAAACGCTACAACAGTGGTTATGAAAACGCCAAAGCTTCCGCCGGATTTCAATTCTTCTTCTTTGTCCGGAATCAATATCCATAAAGCAAAAGCAAAAAAGATAACTGCTAAGATCCACGCTAAAGTTTTTGGTTCAACCAGCGAGGCCAACCAGGCTCCGCCCCATGCCGCAAGAGCGTGATTTAGAACAGTTGCAACGAATACACCGGCAAGAATAGTCCAAGGCTTTTTGAAACGTGCAACCAGCACAATAGAAAGTAGCTGAGTTTTATCACCCATCTCACCGGCGAATACAAGAAGAAGAGAGTTTATCAGTGCGTCCAAGAACTTTTGAATATCATCACGAAAGATTGAGGGTCAACCTATCAGTGTAATTACGAGCGGCAACTAAGCTGTGACTTTTAATCCGATAATGGCCGTCAGTAACAGCACCAGAAAAAATATTCTTGGAACGGTAACCGGCTCGTTAAACAAAATTATCCCTAACACCGCAGCCCCCAGGGCACCGATGCCGACCCACACACCGTACGCCGTTCCGATCGGAAGCGTTTCACTGGCTTTTGCCAGCAAAAACATACTGCCTGCCAGAGTAATTATCGTAAATGCGCTTGGAAGCGGCTTTGTAAAGCCGGCAGAATACTTAAGACCGATGGCCCAGCAAATTTCAAGAAGACCGGCAAAAAACAGAATAACCCAAGATAATGTAGACGACATAACAGTTTTGTTACCACAGAAATTGAGCAGACAAAATAAAAAAGGCAGGGTTTTTACGCCCTGCCTATTGTGAAAAATACCTTTCGGTCTCTTTTACAATCGAAGTCAAATAAGCATTTCTGTTTATTTTTTCTTCTGTCCTGATTATTAGTCTCACCTTTCGGTTCGTCTTATATTCAAGCTGTCTTTATACAATAGCAATCGTGATACCAGCCACTGGCAAGGGTTTCAGGCTACACGGCGATGATCAAAGAGCCACCTCTCCCCTGTTGCGTGGGCTCCGCGTGACTATTGCGAACCAAACAAACTGGACTCGATATCTTGCATGTGCCCGGTGTTTTCGCTACAGATAAGAAAGTGAAAAACCTTGAAGCTCTTCACCGGAATTTAAAAAAGTGCCGTAAATGTCCGGACATGTGCGGCCGTGCCGTCTTTGCCAGGCCCCTTAAGACAAAATTAATGTTGGTGGGCCAGGCCCCTGGAATTCATGAAGAAGTTCTGGGTAAACCGTTTGCTCACACAGCAGGAAAAACTTTATTCAAGTGGTTTAACGAAAGCATCGGCGCCACTGAGAATGAAGTCAGAGAAATGATTTACTTTACTGCTGTAGCCCGGTGTTTTCCAGGGAAAGCAAAAAGCGGAAAAGGCGATAGGCCGCCAAGCAAACTAGAAATTGAAAACTGCAGCACGCACTTAAAAAACGAGATCAACCTGATCAAACCCGACGTCATCATTGCGGTAGGAAAGATTGCCATCAGCGAGCTGTTAAAGGGCGAGGGAAAAAAGGCAGCGGAATCACTTGATAATCTTGTCGGAAAAACTTTTGAAACAAAAATTTTCGGCAGAAATATCAAAGTCATCCCGCTTCCACACCCGAGCGGTGTTTCACGCTGGCCTCATACTGAAACCGGCAAAGCCAGGCTCCAAGAGGCTTTCGGGGAAATTAGAAGGACTGTTTCGACGCTACTGTGACCTTGCTGGGTTCGCGTCGCCTGCAGGGCTAGAACGTTGGTAGCCACCACTGTCTGCAGATCCATTGACATTAGAGTCACTTGCGGTGCCTCGTGTGTCCTGAACGGATGTTCTATCACTGACGGTAGTTACATTGTTACGAGACATTGCAAAACCAATCGCGATAAAAAGCGCAACGATAATACCAAGGGCCCAGTACATCGCTTGTCTTGAAAAGTGTACATCTGAACGATGACCCATAGTTGTTTGAATTGCCATAACATCCTCCTTTCTGGTTTCCACTATGAAACGCAGCAATAGAAATGCCATCTGACTAAACACGTTAAATAAATTTGTAAAAGATTTTTAGAAGCGTAATCTAGAAATAAAAAAGGGCAGGTTTTTTACGCCTGCCCATTGTTAATTATTCTTTCGAATCTTTAACAATCGAAGGAAAATAACCATTTCTGATTACTCTTTCTTCTATCTTGATTTATTAGAATTGATATTTCTATCTTTTCTTCAATCCAAGGTGACTTTATACAGTAGCAATCGCGGTACCATCTTATTAAACCGTTTTTTTCATTTAGAACGAGTCATAGTCACACTATTGGACTTTAAGAAAATATTTTGGGACTAAACGACTTTGATGAATCTGAAGCGGTATGCCTTTTGATAGATTTCTATTGAAGTTCTGTGTGTTTTAAGGAGGACAAATGGAAAAAAAATCGACTGAAAAAAAATCAATCGCAAAAAGATTAGGTGATAAAGTTGAACGCGCCGGAGAAAAGATTCGTGGCATGGGCGCTACCAAACTTGGAAACGCCGTCTACAGAGCCGGCAATAAATTAGAGCACTCTAAAGACAACAAAAAGAAATAACTGGCCACTGTTTTGCTCTCTGAAATTTACCTTTGAGCCTCGTCATTGAGAAGAGGCTTCAAAGGTAAAATATGGAAGAGCTGATTCAACTGACTAAAAAAGGACTGTACTGCGCACGCGGCGATTTTTATATCGACCCGTGGCAGCCTGTTGAAACGGCTGTAATCACTCATGGGCATTCAGATCATGCCCGCACCGGGTCTAAACAATATCATGCTTCGGCTTCCTGCGTTCCGCTGCTTCGGCACCGCTTGGGTCCAATCCATGTGGAAAGTCATGAATGGGGAAAGCCCTTTCAGCTTTCTGAAACAAAAGTCAGCTTTCACCCTGCCGGTCATATTCTGGGCTCAGCCCAAGTTCGTGTTGAACATAACGGAAATGTCTGGGTGATGTCGGGCGATTACAAACGCACCCCTGACGCTTCCTGCGAACCGTTCGAAGTTGTGCCTTGCGATGTTTTTATTTCAGAGGCCACTTTCGCCTTACCGGTATACTCATGGGAACCTGGCGAGGTCACGGCGAAAAAAATATTTAACTGGCTTCATCAGGACCGCACCCGCCCTTCAATTGTTTTTTGTTATGCTCTCGGAAAAGCACAGCGAATTCTGGCAGAAATGAAAAGATATACCGATGAAACAGTATATCTTCATGGCTCTATGGCGGAACTCACGAAGCTTTATCGCAATCACGGTATACCAATGCTTCCGACAGAATTAGTGGCAGACCTGCCAAAAGATTTTGACTTCAGCGGAAAGCTGATTCTTGCGCCGCCTTCCGCTCACCGGTCAGTGTGGATGAAAAGATTTAAAGAACCGCAAACGGCGTTTGCCTCGGGCTGGATGCAGATTCGCGGGGCCCGCCGCCGTGGCGGTTACGAAAAAGGTTTTGTACTTTCCGATCACGCTGACTGGCGTGAACTCATTCAGACCATTAACGAAACAAAAGCGAAAAAAATCTACCTGACTCACGGGCGCGAAGACGTTCTTGCAAGGTATCTGCGCGAAAAAGGCCTTGAGGTCGAGCTCCTTCGCACCGAGTACGAAGGAGAACAGGAATGAAAGCCTTCACGCGCCTGTTTGATGAACTGGATTCAACGACTTCCACCCTTGAGAAAGTGGCGGCACTTAAAAGATATTTTAAACAGGCCACGACAGATGACAGCTTATGGGCGGTCTTACTTCTGACCCAAAAAATTTCAAGGCGGGTTATAACCAGTGCCACTCTGAAAAAAATATTCTTAACCGCTACGGAATATCCTGAATGGCTGATGACTGAATCTTATGAGCAGGTCGGCGATACGGCTGAGACAGTAGCTTTACTTCTCAGATCTTTAGGATATGCAAGACCTGACACAAAAGAATCCGAAACCGAATCTTCTTTAACCGAATGGATGACTAACAGAATTCCGCAGCTTGCGAATTTTCAGACGCTCGAAGAACAAGGAGATGTGCTGCTTTCGTGGTGGAAGGATCTCAGTGCTGATGAAATATTTATTCTGAACAAGCTGATGACCGGAGGGTTTCGTGTCGGTGTCAGTGACAAACTTGTGATTCGTGCGCTTTCTGAACTTTTCGAAGTGCCCAGTGACCGCGTAGCACACAGACTGACAGGAGTTAAAAACGCCAGCGACATTACATTTTCAGAAATCATCTCTAAAGAAGAAATCACAACAGCCTCTAATCAGCCTTATCCGTTTTGCCTGGCCCACTCATGGGCTTCGCGCGTGGATCAAGACTGGTCTTCAGAAGACTGGTGTGTTGAATGGAAGTACGACGGTATTAGGTCACAAATCATTGCGCGTGATCAGCAATTGTGGATCTGGTCACGCGGAGAGCAGGATATTTCAAATTCATTTCCTGACCTGTTAAAACTGTTTGAGCCGCTTCGCACACTCAATGACGGCACTGTCATCGACGGAGAAGTGCTGATCGTCAAAGACGGGCACATTGAAAGTTTTCAGGAACTGCAAAAACGATTAGGACGAAAGAAGCCTTCGCCGGCAGTGATGAAAGAAAACCCGGTAGGTTTTGTTGCCTACGATTGTTTGGAATTTGAAGGACAGGATTTAAGGGAATTACCTCTTCAGGACCGCAGAAAATATTTAAAGCGGGCTCTCAAAAACTTCAAAACTGAGCAAATTAAAATCTCAGAAGCTCATGAAGTTAAAAATCTCGATGAGCTTGAAAAGCTTCGCTCGCAATCGCGCGAAAATTCTGCCGAAGGGCTTATGATCAAGCACTGGCATTCGCCTTATACTGTTGGCCGCAAGACCGGCAGCTGGTGGAAGCATAAGATTGATCCTTTGACCCTTGATGCCGTTCTGATTTATGCCCAGGCAGGAACAGGGCGAAGAGCCAACCTCTACACGGATTACACGTTTGCACTTTGGACAGAAGATAAAGACGGCAAGAGAACTCTTGTGCCGTTTGCAAAGGCGTATTCGGGGCTTGATCAGGCCGAAATTGACGAACTTGATAAATGGATTCGGCGTCACACACGGGAAAAGTTCGGGCCCGTAAGGTCGTTAGAAGCTCAGCAGGTATTCGAAATCGGTTTTGAAGGAGTCTTAAGATCATCACGGCACAAGTCAGGCCTTGCAGTGAGATTCCCGCGGATACTGCGCTGGCGTCACGATAAAAAACCCGAAGATGCGGATTCACTCGAGACCGCCGAGGCTCTGCTATGAAAAATAAAAAAGTTTTAGAGCCTGTTGAAAATTTCTTTAAGAAAAAAAAGTGGACGCCGTTTCCTTTTCAGCGAAAAGCCTGGGACGCCATACTTAATGGCGATTCCGGATTACTATTTGTACCTACCGGTTCCGGTAAAACTTATGCGGCCGCTATGCCTGTATTTGCAAAGCTGATAGAAAAACATCAATTGAATCCTTCCAGGCGGCCCGCTTTGAAAGCTCTCTATCTGACGCCGCTGCGGGCTTTGGCCCGCGACCTAGAACGCGCACTGAAAGAACCTATTGAAGCCGAAGGATGGCCCATAAAAGTAGAAGGGCGCACCGGTGATACAAAATATTCATTAAAAAGAAAACAGCTGACCCACCCGGCAGACATGCTACTGACAACTCCTGAGTCTTTAGCCATTTTGATTTCACAGTCTGATGCCGCTGATTATTTGTCTTCTGTAGAAATTGTAATTGTTGATGAATGGCACGAGCTTCTGGCAACAAAGCGCGGAAGTTTACTGGAGCTAAGCCTTTCTTACTTAAGATTTTTGAATCCGCAATTGCAGGTCATGGCCCTTTCAGCATCCATCGGAAATATTGAAGAAGCCGCCCGTGTTTTATGCGGGCCTAACGTTGAACCCGTGCTGATTCAGGCGAAGACAGAAAAAGAAATTGATGTGCAGGCTTTATTGCCGCTGAAAATTGACCGCTTCCCTTGGGCCGGCCATTTAGGGACAGCACTACGCAATCAACTGGCCTCAGAGCTTGATCCGGAAGTAACCACCCTTATTTTTACCAACACCCGTTCGCAGGCCGAGATCTGGTACCGTGCACTTTTAGAACTACGTCCTGACATGGAAGATGTGATGGCCGTCCATCACGGTTCACTATCAAGAGAAGAGCGTGAATCCATAGAAGAAGGCGTGCGCACCGGTGACCTCAAATGGGTAGTGTGCACTTCGTCTCTTGATTTAGGAGTGGATTTTCAGCCTGTAGAAAGAGTTGTGCAAATCGGAAGCCCCAAAATGATTGCAAGAATGCTTCAGCGCGCAGGACGCTCAGCCCACAGGCCCGGCGGTAAGAGCCGGCTGTTATTTGTACCGACAAACTCGTGGGAAATTTTAGAGCTCGAAGCACTCAAGACCGCTTTGCAAGAGCAAAAAATAGAATCGCGCAAACCTTTATCTAAACCCATCGATGTTCTGCTTCAGCATATGACAACATTAGCATGCGGGCCCGGCCTGAACATGAATGAACTGACAACATCACTGAAAGAAACATACAGCTTTAAAGATGTGACCAAAGACGAAATAAAATGGTGCCTGAACTTTTTAACCCGCGGCGGAGAAGTGCTTAAAGGTTACGAGCAATTTCACAAACTTGTTTATGATCCCGAACAAGGCCGCTACTTTATCGGTAACAGTGTTCTTGCAAAATTTCACCGCATGTCGATCGGTACGATTGTATCCCAAGAGCAAATTTCACTGAATTACTCTAACCGTAAACGAATCGGTACGGTTGAAGAATCATTTATGTCTAAAATCCGCAAAGGAGATGTGTTTCAGTTCGCCGGGCGCAAACTGGAATTCATTATGATGCGCGATATGAAGGCCTATGTGAAGAGTTCAACCAGGCCAACGAATGTAATCCCTTCGTGGGGCGGTAACCGCTTTCCTATTTCAGAAACTTTGGGCCACGCCTTTCGTGAAAGGCTCGGAGATTATCATGATAATCTCAAACAAAAAGGCGGCTTCAAGCTGTTGCAGCCGTTTTTAGAAAACCAAAAACGAATCTCTGCCCTCCCCGCATCAGACGAATTACTGATGGAAGTGTTTTCCACAAAAGAAGGAGAACATTTATTCGTCTACCCGTTTGAAGGACGCGTTGTTCACGAAGGGCTGGCACAGTTATGGGGCCTTCGATTCGTAGAGCGTGAAAATTCGACCTTTACTTTTTCAGTGAACGACTATGGTTTCGAAATTGTGGCCCCCACCGGGTATGACTTTCAGTCACTTTTTGATGATGATTTTTTTGCCTATGACAATGTAGAAAACGAACTTTCCAAATCCATGGAAATGACCCAGATGACCCAGCGGCGCTTTCGCGAAATCGCCCAGGTGGCGGGTCTTGTGACCACGGGCTATCCCGGTGCACCCAAAACCGGAAGACAACTGCAGGTCAGTTCTTCCTTACTTTTTGAGGTTTTCACCAAACACGAGCCGAATAATCTTTTACTAAAACAAAGCCGCAATGAAATGCTGCAAAGCTCTCTCGAAGCAGAGAGGCTTCGCCATACTCTTCAGCGGCTTCAACATTCTAAAATCGTATGGAAGAAAACAGCCTCGCCTTCTCCACTGGCGTTTCCGCTCATCATTGAACAGTTTTCCGGCGGTACACTTTCTAACGAATCACTCGAGAAAAAAGTCGAACGTATTAAAAAAATATGGGAAAGGAAGCATGAACATACAGCTGATGCATGAGACCTTTACCATTCTTCCTGAGGCAGCTCTCTATTGGCCCAGACAGCGGCTTATCGCCATATCTGATGTGCATATCGGAAAGGCCGGCAGCATGCAAAAAATCGGCGTGCCAATTCCGTCTGTCAGTCACAACGAGGACTTTTATAAAATCAGGCGCCTTATCGAAACCTATCATCCTGAGCAGATCTTAATTCTCGGTGATCTGGTACATCATCCTTCAAGCTGGGGCGCACAGCTTTTTACTGACTTCAGAAATTTCTTTTCATTATTTGAAAAAACCGGATTTACATTAATTGCGGGTAATCACGAACGCGGCTCTGAAAAATATTTAAACGAGCTGCCTATTAGAATCAGCTACCAGGATGTTGTGATTGATAACTTCTGCTTCAGCCACGGCCATCACGAAAATGACAGCAGCCATTACCGCATTGAGGGCCATATCCATCCGCTGGTTGAACTTCGCCAGGGCCCCACAAAGCTGCGTTTAAAATGCTTTGTACAAAGCCCGGAAAGACTGGTGTTACCGGCGTTCGGGGCGCTAACGGGCGGATACGCCATGGAGTTTACCGCCCATGACAAAATTTACGCTATTGCAGGCACTTCCATTGTGCCTGTTCCACAAAAACAGTTTTACAAACCAACAGGGAGAAACCCATGAAACTATTTTCGTTTAAAAATGTCTTAGGACTTGCAGGCGTCTTTGCGCTCGGTGCGCATCTCATAAATAGAAAGAAGAACCGTTTTGATTTCTTTGCAAAAATTGCGCTGGTAACAGGCGGCTCAAGAGGATTAGGTCTGTCACTGGCGTGGAATCTATTGGCCCAGGGATCTTCAGTGGCGCTGGTGGCACGCGATAAAGAAGAACTGGAGCGCGCAAAAAATATTTTATTGCAGAGCTTTCCTGATGCTGAAATTGTAGTTTACGCCGCTGACATCACAAAACCAACGCAGTTAAAGAACTGTATTGATGACTGCAAAAAACATTTCGGAAGAATTGATATTTTGGTCAACAATGCGGGTTCGATAGTCGTTGCGCCATTCGCCGCAATGGAGCTTGAAGATTTTGAAGCACAAATGAAACTGCATTTGTACGCCGCAATCAACGCCATTAAGTTTGTGGTTCCTTACTTTCAGCAGCGGGGTACAGGGCGGATTTTAAATATCTGCTCACTGGGCGGAAAGTTCGCGGTTCCTCATATGTCGTCTTATGACGCTTCTAAGTTTGCACTGGCGGGTTTCGCACAGGGAATTCAGCCGGAACTTGCAGCCGAAAATATTTTTATGACGACTGCTTATCCGACTGTGATGCGAACAGGCTCGCCGATTCAGGCAGTCTTTAAAGGAAATTTCAAAAAGGAATTTAAAATTTTCGAAGCGCTGGATAATGCCCCCGGTCTTTCTATGTCAGCAGACAAAGCGGCAAAACAAATTTTAAAAGCGGTTGAAGACGGTAAAGCCGAAGTGGTCCTTTCGGCGCCTGCTAAGCTGCGGGTCGTGCTGGGAGCCCTGTTCCCGAATTTAATGAACGCCGTCAGCGGACTCATGCTGAAATTGCTGCCGAAAGATGACTCTCACTTAAGAAAAACAGGAGCCGACAGCACGAACAGAAAAACTCCAACAAAAGAAGAAAAAATGTACAACCAGTGGCCGCACCACGATGCTGAATTTAATATGGGGCTAAAGTAAATTAAGACCGAATAACAGCGCGATGATTTTTAAGAGCTGAAGCAAGATACAGCGGAAGTAATAGCACGGCCAATAAGAGGAACGTGTTTATATTTTTATTTTGCTTTTCTTTTCTAGTTAGTGTTTTTGAAGCCGCAGCTACAAGGCCGCAACCTGCGCCTGAGCCGCCGGACTTACTGTAAGAGTTCGGTGTTACAGTTCCTGTAGGCTCTTCACTGTCTAAGTATGATTCGGCCTGCGCGCGAAGGACCGCTTTTAAAACGTTGATGCGTGCGCCGCTTACAGACATTTCTTTTAACCCGGCCACTTTGTCGGCCTGTTCTAAAATAATATTTTTAATTGCAGGAGGCAGAGACTTCGGCGATTCGCGCTTCATCATCGCAGCCACGCCCGCAACAAACGGCGCTGCCATTGATGTTCCCGACATTCTTTTGTAGCAGCCGCCATCACAAGTGCCGGGTACTGAACTGGTGACAGCAACTCCTGGTGCCGCCACACTGACTTTCTTTTGCCCATAATTAGAAAAACCTGCTTTAACGTCGTCATTGTAAGTCGCCATCACAGAAATATTATTTAGCGTTTGGTAATTTGCAGGATACATATCGAATTCGTCATTGTTACTGGCGTAGTTGCCTGCGGCCGAAACAATGAGTACTCCCTTGCTGTTTGCATACTCGTAAGCTTCTCTTAACGCATTTGAATAGTTAGAACCGCCCCACGAATTATTAATAACCGATGCGCCGTTATCTACCGCGTAGTAAATGGCCTGAATGGCGTCAGAGGTCGCACCGCTTCCGTTGGCATTCAAAAAGCGTAAAGGCATGATCTTAATTTTAGACCGTTCGTAATTATCTGTAAGAATATTCTGGCCGGCAGACATCACAATTCCGGCAACATGAGTTCCATGACTGTTGTCATCTATAACTGCGCCGGAATCCGAGACAAAATTCCATCCATTAATATCATCAACGTATCCGTTTTTGTCGTCATCAACGCCTGCACGCCCGCTTTTTTCTTTTAAATTCTCCCAGATTCCCTGTGATTGTGAAAATAGCGGGTGGCTCAGGTCTACGCCCGAATCGATAACGGCAACTGTAACTGTTCCCGCTTCTTCAACAGATTTTTCAACAGGCCAGGATTCATCAACCTGAGTTGGCGCCGCTGCCGAAGCGACTTCTTCAACGGGCTCTTCCGGATCAATAATAACAGTAAAGTTTGGCTCAACATATTCAACATCAGGGTTAGCCATCAATTCCTGAATTGCATTTGCGGAATTATAACGAATGCGCGCAAAACCTGCTCTGGCGCGAAAGGCTTTAAAGCCTGCTGTCTTACCGGCAACGGTTTGCATTCGGGCGCCCGCAACATGACTCTTAAATTTGACGATGTACTCGCCCTGAGAAGCTGCAGCGGCTGCGGTTACAGAAAAAAGGAAGGCGGCTACACCGCTGGTGAAAATCTTTTTCATAACCAGGCCATTATGGCGCTTGAACCTTCACAAGAGCATCTGCAGGAATTAATTCTGGCTTTGAGACCAGGTGCCAAACATTGTTTTGATTTAAATAAATTTTCATTTCTGTATTCCTGGCCGGTTCAATGCGGGCAGCATTAATAACGAAACCTCTATCAGGAACCGTTCCTGCCAGCTTTAAGATGGCTCCGAAACTCAGGTGACACACTTGTAAAACTATCAGCATTAAAAAAACTTTTATTTCCATGAAAAAGTTTTTAACTCATAGTAGAGCCATTCACCTATTTCAAAAAATGAAAACAGACCAAATTTAAATTTGTGAAACGAACTATAATTCAGCTCTTAAGCGTGCCATTGATTTTGTACAACAGAGCGAAGTTCTTCATAAGGAGAAAAAATTTTAACCGAGTATTTGCAAACGACTTTGCCTTTATCGGTCAGCTTTATCTTTCCTTTTTCGCGGGTGTACAGCTTGTATCCCACAAAATTTTCAAGCTCTTTTAACTGATTCGACAACGCAGGCGGGGTCAGACGCAGGCGCTTTGCCGCCTGTGTGATACTCAATTCTTGTCCAAATACGTAAAAGTAATACAAATGTTTAAGATTCAGCATACCCGATTATTTTGATTGCATTTCAAGGGCCGCAGCTAAAGCAAGTCAGTTTATTATATTAGTCTTTATCTCCCTGAATTCCCCTTTATGGGACCAACCGGTAAGAAATGTTTCCCTAATGAATTTCAGTTTATAAAACCAAACACGTAGAACACCTTAAACTATTTACGGCAAACGATCTGGCGCAAAAACCACTGCTGTATTTGATCAAACAGATTCTGTAGCAATATCAAAAAGCTTCGGAGAAAGAATTTGAATGGCGTCTGCAGTTTTGAGCTTTATGAGAAAGCCTTTCTTACCGCCATTGATATAAATATACTCCAGATCTGCAATCGACTTTTGCATGATCACCGGCATAGCTTTTTTGGTGGCAAAGGGTGATGTCCCTCCGACAACATAGCCTGAGTGCCTGTTAGCAATTTCCGGCTCGCATGGTTTTATGGTTTTTACATTTAGTTCCCGCGCAAGATTTTTGGTTGATACCTGACGGTCTCCATGCATCAAAACGATCATCGGCTTCTTATTTTCGTCTTCCATAATGAGAGTCTTAATGACAATATTTTCTGCGACTCCCAGCTCACGCGAAGAGACGGCCGTGCCGCCTTTTTCTTCGTATTCATAGAATGCAGGCTCAAAATTGATTTTCTTTTCTTTCAGAAGACGAATCGCTGTCGTCATTGGAATTGGAGTGTTCATGAATTTTAACAATAGCACGGAGTGTTGCAGCCGAAAAATAAAAAAATTTTACAATTTATTTTTTTGCAAGTCGGGCTACGGCTTTAAATATATTCTGCATTTTGCGCGCCGTGCGGGCGATGCAACCTGAGGGGTACAATGGGAACACAACAGGA